>CAZADN010000005.1:0-28235 GCA_964483895.1 uncultured Legionellaceae bacterium | reverse complement strand
CTCACTATTTTTTTCAGAAATAATTTTCCCTGTTATTGCATCCATTATTATGTAAGCTTTGGCATTTACAATTGGAGGAGATGTGAAAAATGCAGGTGGTACACCTGGTACAGGTGGGGTTCTTTGGATTGTTTGATCAAGCGAGTCAGCAAAAATTATATTGTAATTTAGTGCGCATACTATAAAAATTATGGTCTTAATATGGTGTTTTAATTTTTTTAACATTTTCGTACCTGGGTTTAAGTTTGAAGATAAATCTGTAATAATGATTTCCGCAAATCAATTTTTCGTATAATCTTAACATATCGTGGGAAATTAAAAAGACTAATTATGCAAATCAATATTTTTCGTTGTTTTATATTGTTAATTTTTTTGAATGGATGCAATAAAGACATTAATAATGATAATTTTGTAGAAAAAAATATCAAAGTTAGTGCTGCGGAAATTCAAGATTCGGCGCCTGCTGAAGATAAACCTATAGTTTATGTGGCGCAAAAACCGCAAAATTTACCATTAAGTAGATATGGTAATCGCGCGACTTATAGCGTTGAAGGAAAAGATTATGATGTTATGCTTAGTGCAAAAGGTTATAAATCTCGGGGTATAGCATCTTGGTATGGCACAAAGTTTCATAAAAGATTGACTTCAAGTGGTGATCCATATGACATGTATCAGTTAACTGCCGCACATAGAACATTACCATTACCCACTTATGTACGAGTGAAAAATTTGGAAAACGGTAGAAGTGCAATAGTTAAAGTTAATGATAGAGGGCCATTTCGAAAAGATAGGATTCTTGATTTATCGTATGCCGCAGCAAAACAACTTGGCGTTTTTGCAAAAGGTACAGCATTAGTTGAGGTTGAGGCAATTAGCAGTAGTTTAAATCCAGCAAAATACTATTTGCAAGCCGGTTCATTTTCCTCTGAAAAATACGCATATGCGTTAAAAGACAGACTTGTAAGATATGCTGCTGCAAATAGAATATCGATTACGCATAATACCGGTAGTTATTTAGTTAGGGTTGGACCTTATATAAATAAAAAAGATATATTGGTGTTGCAGCAGCTCTTAAAATCTAAAGGTATAGGTGGAATGTTCACAGTCATTATGTAGGCTGTGCTGCATTTACAATTACTCTAGTACCTTTATAACCACTATATTCATCAGGTAAAGTAATAAACTCTTCATTTAGCCAGCGCGCGTCTTCAATAAACATTCTAACGCACCCATGGCTTGCGCGATAACCTGGAACTACATTACTACCATGTAGCGCATAACCTCTATAGTAGTGCATACAATAAGGCATGATTGCGCCACCATTGATGCCATTGGTTCTAATCGGGAAAACGGTTGACACACAGTCAATATCTTGTTTGTTTATTACTCTAAATGAGCCTGGCGGGGTTAAGCATTTACCTTCGATGTTTGGACAGTTACCGGTGCCTGTAGAAATTGGTCCCCACCATACAAGCTCACCGTCTTCGTTATACGCGCCCCATGCCAGCTCTTTTTGATTAACATAAATCATTTTTTCACCAGTTGGTGGCACGTAACGAGGAAATGGTGATACATCGTAGATTGTGATGTTATTAATGTTCTGAGGTACGGCTATTGTCATGCCAGAATATATGCTGACATTCATACGATTGACGCGTTTTACTATGTCACGTTGTTGGGGGTCAGGGAATAAAGTTTCCCAAGTTTCATGTTGTTTTACTTTCACGCATGTATAGCCGCTTTGGGTACACAACGCTTCGCCAAATCGTTTCGCTGCTAAAGTATTAGTGTTAATTCCTAAAGTTAAGCTCGCAAGGATCGCAATTGTTTTTATATTCATTATGTCACCAATTAAACCTACATGATTTTAATTTCGGCTAAAACAAATAAATCTTTAGTTAGAATAGTTTCTCAAATTTGTAAATATAAAGCGGAATATTTGCGAAATTGTGGTATCATTATTAGAGTTTTTGTGCTGCTCCAAAACATGTTCAGAAGGTGTCCTAAATGTGTATTAACAGTTGCAGCAATATAGCATTTGAGCTAAGAGGTGGTATAGAGGTCGATATATGCATGATATAAATATATTTTATACAATTTTTATAATTTTTGCTGGCGCAGCTGTTTTTTCTACAGCTGTATTATATACCAAGCAATCATTATTAGTTGCTTATATTATGCTTGGGGCAGTCTTAGGCCCATGGGGCCTTAAATGGGTTTCAGATTTGGAAGCAGTGACCTCTGTTGGTGAAGTAGGGATTATTTTTTTGCTGTTCTTGCTTGGACTACACCTACAACCGCAAAATTTAATTCATATGTTGCGTAAGGTTACGTGGGTTGCAACTGCTAGCTCCATATTATTTGCCTTACTTGCCTATTTAATTGGACGATGGTTTGGACTTAATGTTACGGAATCGTTAGTTCTTGGCGCTGCAATGATGTTTTCTAGTACAATCATTGGTTTGAAATTATTACCAACCACTATTCTACACCACCAGCATACTGGTGAGATTATGATAAGTGTGCTTTTAATGCAAGATTTGATCGCTATAGTTGTGCTGATTTTAATCAATGGTAGTCAAGATGGTGGCTTTAGCTGGCATGATTTGCTTATGGTTGGTGTTGCGTTACCTGCATTAATGTTATTTGCTTATGTATTCGAAAAATATGTATTGATTAAGCTTATTGCTAAGTTTGACAGAACTCAGGAATATGTTTTTTTATTATCCATTGCTTGGTGTTTAGGATTGTCTGTTTTAGCAGGTAAATTAGGGTTATCTCAAGATATTGGTGCATTTGTTGCAGGAGTTGCTTTGGCAGCGAGTCCAATTTCATTGTTTATTGCTGAAAGCTTAAAACCACTACGTGATTTCTTTTTAGTGTTATTCTTTTTCTCAGTAGGAGCTACTTTCAATTTTAGCTATCTTGCTCAAGTTATTATCCCAGCAGTTATTCTAGCCATATTGATTTTAGTTATTAAACCTTTATGTTTTTATTTGTTATTAAATAAATCTGGTGAAAAGAAATCAGTTTCGAAGGAAGTGGGAGTAAGGCTTGGTCAAGGTAGCGAGTTTTCATTATTAGTTGCATCCATTGCATACGGAACTCAAGTTATATCAGATGTTGCTGCCAATTTGATTCAGGCAACGACAATTTTAACATTTATTGTGTCATCGTACGTAGTTGTCTTAAAATACCCAACACCGATGTCTTTGTCAGATAAAATGCGGAAAGATTAATAATGTGTGTTTATAGACGTTTACTAATAAGTTTATTATTGATTTTATTGGCATCATGCAGCCATTATAATCAATATGTTGAGAAAGAACGACAGTTGAAAGCCTGTCATTTACAATGTATTGCAACTTTAGATAAGTGTAATATCCAGTGTAGAAATAATAGTAGAGAATGCAACGTGTTAGCTAATATGCAAGCAGCTTCACGCTTCAAAGAATATAAGAGACGCCAAATTATTCAAGGAAGAATAATAGTTGAAGAGTTGCAATCTTTTAAAGATCCACTACAATGCCGCAAAGTTACTTGTTCTTGTCAGGAAGATTTTCGTGTATGTAAACAATCATGCAGAGGGAAAATATACAAATACCTTAAGGCTAACGCAGCTTGTTAGGAGAAATTAAATGGTACATGAAATTATTAAAGATATAGATCCAATTGAAACTAAAGAATGGATCGATGCTTTACAGTCAGTCGTTGCTAATGATGGTAAGGAACGTGCAGAATTTATTTTGAAGACTTTACTCGATAAAGCAAGTGTTACAGGTCTCAATATATCTAAGACTCTAAACACTCCTTATAGAAATACTATTCGTACTTATGAAGAGAAAAAGATTCCACCATGTGAAGGTTTGTCAAAAAGAATTGGCGCATTAATTCGTTGGAATGCTGTCGCTATGGTTTTGCGAGCTGGCAAATATGCGGCTGAGCTTGGTGGGCATATTGCAAGTTATGCTTCGGCAGCTGTTTTATATGAAGTTGGTTTTAACCATTTTTTTCGTGCCAGAAAAGAAAATTTTGGCGGGGATTTATTATATATCCAAGGTCATTCTTCGCCAGGAATATATGCGCGTGCTTTTTTAGAGGGGCGTTTGTCTAGTGCGCAATTAGATAAGTTTCGTCAGGAAGTTGAAGCTGACGGTCTATCTTCTTATCCCCACCCATGGCTTATGCCAGATTTTTGGCAATTTCCAACAGTTTCTATGGGCTTAGGTCCGTTGCAGGCTATTTATCAAGCAAGATTTTTAAAATATTTAACTAATCGCGGTATCGCTGCTGATGATAATCGTAAAGTATGGGCGTTTTTAGGCGATGGTGAGACAGATGAAGTTGAATCATTAGGCGCTTTAACTATCGCATCTAGAGAAAAGCTCGATAACCTAATTTTTGTAATTAATTGTAATTTACAACGCCTAGATGGGCCTGTGCGCGGTAACAGTAAAATAATTCAAGAACTAGAAGCATTATTTGCTGGTGCTGGTTGGAATGTAATTAAAGTTATTTGGGGCTCAAAATGGGATCCTTTATTCGAAATGGATAAAGATGGCAGAATGCAAAGGCGTATGGATGAATGCGTTGATGGCGAGTACCAAAGTTATAAAGCTAATGATGGTGCCTTTGTACGAAAAGAGTTTTTTGGAAAAGATCCTGAACTTTTAAAAATGGTTGAGCATTTAACAGATGATGAAATCTGGCATTTAAATCGAGGTGGTCTTGATGAGCAGAAAGTTTATGCCGCATATGCTCGTGCTGTTGAAAGTAATGGTAAACCTACCGTTGTTTTAGCTAAAACTATCAAAGGTTTTGGTATGGGGGCTGCAGGTGAGGGTATGAATATTACTCATCAACAAAAGAAAATGACAGCTGAACAAGTCAAAGATTTTCGTGATAGATTTAGTATTCCTGTTGCGGATACTGATATTGATAATTTACCTTTTTATAAGCCTGAAGATGACAGTCCTGAAATAAAGTATCTAAAAAAACAAAGAGAAAATCTTGGTGGATTTTTGCCTTCCAGAAACGCAGAATCTTCTAAATTAAGCATTCCAAATTTAGATACTTTTGCATCTCTTACAGCTAATCTTGGTGATAGAGAAATCTCCACGACTATGGCGTTTGTGCGTATTCTATCTATTTTGTTACGTGATAAAAATCTTGGGAAATTAGTTGTACCAATTGTACCAGATGAGTGTCGAACTTTTGGTATGGAAGGATTATTTAGACAAATAGGTATTTACTCACCTGTTGGGCAATTATATGAGCCAGTAGATAGAGACCAGGTAATGTATTATCGTGAAGCTCAAGATGGGCAAATTCTTGAAGAAGGGATAAATGAAGCCGGGGCTTTTTGTTCTTGGATTGCTGCCGCTACATCTTATAGCTCTAATAAACAAGCAATGATACCTTTCTATATTTATTATTCTATGTTTGGTTTTCAAAGAATTGGGGATTTGGCATGGGCAGCCGGCGATATGCAGGCGCGTGGATTTTTACTTGGTGGGACGGCTGGACGTACTACTTTAGCTGGCGAAGGATTGCAACACCAAGATGGACATAGTCATATTCTTGCTGGCACAATTCCTAATTGTATAACTTACGACCCAACGTTTGCGTACGAGTTAGCAGTAATTATTCAACATGGTTTGGTTGAAATGTATGAAAAACAAAAAAATGTTTTTTATTATATTACTGTTATGAATGAAAATTATATACATCCGGATATGCCTAAAGGTGTTGAAGATGGAATAATAAAGGGAATGTATTTGTTAAAGCAGGCTTCGAGCGAGCAAAAAATTACTGTACAACTACTTGGCAGTGGTACTATTTTACGTGAAGTAATAAAAGCTTCCGAAATGTTGGAAAAAGATTATCAAATTTCTGCAAATATTTGGAGTGTTACGAGTTTTAATGAATTGCGTAAAGATGGTTTAGCGGTTGAGAGATATAATCGATTACATCCAGAATCTAAACCACAGCAAGCTTTTGTAAGTCAAATGTTGGCAGATAGTACTGGCCCAATTATAGCTGCGACTGATTATATGCGGATATACGCAGATCAAATTAGACCTTTTATTGATTCTAGATTTGTAAGTCTTGGTACGGATGGCTATGGGCGAAGTGATACTCGGCAAAAATTACGGCATTTTTTTGAAGTAGATGCTAAATTTATTGTGGTAGCAGCTTTGCATGCTTTAGCATTAGATGGCACAATTAAAAATTCAATTGTGAGTGATGCTATGAAGCGTTACGGTATAGATCCAAATAAATTAGATCCAGTTACAATATAATTTCTGTATCCATTTACTATGTTTTGCAAGTCGTTAGACGAATGTGGCGAATGGTTACTAATTTTTTTAAGTTAGAGAGAGACATATGAGCATTGTTGACAATGTTATAGTTCCAGATATAGGTGGTGCGTCTGGTGTTGATGTAATTGAGTTATTGGTAAAACCAGGTGATAAAATAGAGAAAGAGACTCCATTAATAACGCTTGAGTCTGATAAAGCTACTATGGAAATACCATCGCCTATTTCAGGTATCGTGCATGAGATTAAAGTTAAACTTGGAGATAAAGTTTCTGAGGGAGATTTGATTTTAACTTGCACAACAGATTCTGCTAAAGAAGTTAAAATTGAGGAAGCACCAGTATCTAAAAAAGCAGAGCCTGAAGTTATTAAAGAGATACCTCAACAAGAAACTGTAAATGTAACATCATCTATGCCTGTAGTTTCTGAGACTATGGATGATAGTGATGAGAATATTTTAGCAGGCCCTGCTGCTAGACGTCTTGCACATGTTCTTGGCGTAAGACTTGTTGATGTAAGCGGTACTGGCCGTAAGTCTCGAGTTAGTAAAGAAGATATTGAATTATATGTTAAGCAAAAACTTGCGAATATTTCCTCTGGTTCTAGTGCAATCCCAAGTATAATGCAGGCTAAAGATATAGATTTTTCTAAGTTTGGTGAAATAGAAAAGAAACCACTTAATAAAATTAAAAAGTTAACTGGTTCAGGTCTTTTATATGCATGGACTACTATTCCGCATGTAACACAGTTTGATAATGCTGACATTACCGATTTAGAAGCTTTTCGTAAAAGTGAATTAGCGCGTATTAAGGATAAAGGATATAAACTTACGATTTTGGCTTTTGTGTGTAAAGTTGTAAGTCGTGCGTTAGCTGAATTTCCACAGTTTAATAGTTCTCTTGATGCTAAATGTGAAAATCTTATTTATAAAAATTATTATAATATCGGTATTGCAGTTGAAACTCCTAATGGCTTAGTTGTGCCTGTTATTAAAGGAGTTGATAAACTTTCAGTTTCTGAGATAGCAATTGAAATGGCGAATTTAAGTAAAAAAGCCCGTGAAAAGGGCTTATCGCCAGCAGATATGTCAGGAGGAACTTTTACTATTTCAAGTTTAGGTGGGATTGGTGGTACCTCTTTTACTCCTATTGTAAATAGTCCAGAAGTCGCAATTCTTGGATTATCAAAATCGAGTATCCAACCAGTTTTTGAAAATGGTACTTTTGTGCCTAGGTTATTGTTACCTTTATCTCTTTCTTATGATCATCGTGTAATAGATGGTGCTGAAGGAGCTAGGTTTACAAAATATATTGCTGATGTTTTAGCGGATGTTAGACGAGTTTTATTATAATATTTGAGGCTTTTTATGGGAAAAAAAATTAAGACTAATACAGTCGTGTTAGGCGCTGGTCCTGGTGGTTACACTGCGGCTTTTCGTGCTGCAGATTTAGGTTTGGATGTAGTTTTAGTAAATGAATATAATGAGCTAGGCGGAGTATGTTTAAATGTTGGTTGTATTCCTTCAAAGGCTTTATTACATACAGCAAAAATTTTAGATGAAGCTAATGAAGTTAAGGAACATGGGATTAATTTTGGCCAACCTAAAATTGAAGCAGAGAAGTTGGTTGCTTGGAAGAATAGCGTAATTAAAAAATTAACTGGTGGTTTAAAGCTTTTGGCAAAACGCCGTAAGGTTGAAGTAGTTGTTGGGCATGCAAGTTTTAAAAGTGCTAATGTTGTGCAAGTTAGCGGTGGTCCAGAAGAAGTTGAGATAGAATTTGAGCATGCAATTATTGCAGTAGGTAGCTCATCTATTAATCTTCCATTTATACCAGAAGATAAGCGAATTTTTAGCTCAACTGGTGCTTTAGAACTAGCTGATATAAAAGGTGATTTGTTAGTATTAGGTGGTGGAATTATTGGCTTAGAAATGGCAACAGTATACTCATCTTTAGGTGTTAATGTTACAGTTGTTGAATTTATGGATCAATTGATTCCTGGTGCTGATGCTGATTTGGTTAAAGTTTTACAAAAACGTATGACTAAAAAAGGTATTACTTTTAAACTTAAAACCAAAGTTGTGGCTGTTGAAGCTAAAAAAGATGGCATTTATGTTTCGATGGAAGGTGAACATGCAACAGATAAGCCAATATGTTATCAACAGGTATTAGTTGCGGTTGGTAGGGCTCCTAATGGTAAAAAAATAACTGCTGAAAATGCTGGCATTAATGTTGATGATCGTGGCTTTATTAAAGTTGATAAGCAAATGCGTACAAATGTTGCAAATATTTTTGCAATAGGTGATGTTGTTGGTCAACCAATGCTTGCGCATAAAGCTATACCTGAAGGTAAAGTTGCGGCTGAAGTTATTTCAGGATTAAAACATTATTTTGATCCAACTTGTATTCCAAGTGTTGCATATACAGACCCAGAAATTGCTTGGACTGGATTAACTGAGAAAGATGCCAAACAACAAGATATTAAGTATGAAAAAGCCATATTTCCGTGGATGGCTAGTGGCCGTGCTTTAAGTATGGGGCGTGAAGAAGGTATGACTAAACTGTTATTCTGTCCTGAGACAAATCGCATTTTAGGCGCAGGTATTGTTGGGGTTAATGCTGGTGAGTTGATTTCTGAAGCGAGCCTTGCAATTGAAATGGGATGTGATGTTGAAGATATAGCTTTAACTATTCATCCTCATCCTACTTTGTCTGAGTCAATTGGTTTGGCATCGGAAGTGTTTGAAGGTACGATTACTGATATGTAGTGTTGGACTTACGACAAATCCCGATCGCAATCGCAGTCGGGTTTGCATGCGTTCACAAAGATGGCGCTTCGCGGTTTTTTGGATTTTTTAGATTTATACTTGAAATTTCATTTTTAATCCCAATATGTCTCCTATAAGAAGTTAAAATAGTTTAATAGGAGAAATATTTATGTCAAAAAAACAGCAAACCATGGGATTTCAAACTGAAGTTAAAAAAATGATGCACTTGGTTGTGCATTCTCTTTATAGTAATAAAGAAATCTTTCTAAGAGAATTAATCTCAAATTCATCAGATGCTTTAGATAAACTAAGATTTTTAGCTTTATCAGATGCAAGTTTATATGAAAATGATTCTGATTTAAGAATTATTGTTGATTTTGACGAAAAAGCTAAAACCTTAAAAATCATTGATAATGGTATTGGTTTAACCTGGGATGAAGCGGTAGAAAATCTTGGAACTATAGCAAAATCAGGAACAGAAGAATTTTTTAGTAAATTATCTGGTGAACAAATGAAGGACTCCAATTTAATTGGTCAGTTTGGAGTTGGTTTTTATTCGGCATTTATTGTTGCTGATAAAGTAACTTTAAAAAGTAGAAAGGCTGGACATCCAGCAGAAGATGGAATTGTTTGGGAGTCAGCTGGTGAAGGTGAATTTACTATACAATCACAGAAAAAAGCTACGCGCGGTACAGAAATAACATTACATATTAAGGAAGATGCTGAAGAATTCTTAAGCGACTGGAGAATTCGTAGTATTATTACTAAATATTCAGATCATATTGCTTGGCCAATTGACATGAAAGGCTTACCAGATACAAGTGAAGATGAGGAAAAAAAGCCAAAAGATTCTAAATTTGAAACAGTAAATAAGGCAAACGCGCTTTGGACCTTACAAAAATCTGAAATTAGTGATGAGCAATATAAAGAATTATACAAACATATTTCTAAAGATTATCAAGAGCCTTTATCTTGGGCGCATAATCATGTTGAAGGTAAACATGAATATATTAGTCTTTTGTACATTCCAAGCCATGCCCCATATGATTTATGGAATCAAGAAGTCAAACATGGTTTAAAATTGTATGTAAAACGTGTTTTTATTATGGATGATGCAGCACAATTTTTACCTAATTACCTACGTTTCATTAAAGGGATTGTTGATGCAAGCGATTTGCCTTTGAATGTTTCGCGTGAATTACTTCAGGATAATAAAAAGATTGATAATATTCGTTCAGCTTGTGTAAAACGAGTATTAAGTATGCTTGAAAAAATGAGTACAAATGAACCCGAAAACTATAAAAAGTTTTGGAAAGAATTTGGTTTGGTTTTAAAAGAAGGTCCAGTTGAAGATTTCGCAAATCGTGAAACAATTGCTAAACTATTGCGTTTTGCAACAACAGTTAATAATACAGAAGAGCAGATAGTTTCTTTAGATGAATATGTTGCGCGTATGCAAGATAAACAAGATAAAATTTATTATATTACTGCTTCAAGCTTTAATGCCGCTAAAAATAGCCCTCATCTTGAAATATTTAAAAAGAAAGGAATTGAAGTATTATTATTAAGCGATAGGATTGATGAGTGGTTAACTAATCATTTGGGTGAATACGAAGGCAAGAAACTTCAATCTATATCTAAAGGTAAAATTGATATTGATGGCGATGAAGCTGAAGTTAAAGAGCAAGAAAAATCATTAGAACCAATGTTAAAGCAGATTAAATCAATCCTTGAAAATAGAGTTAAAGATGTACAATTAACTAATCGTTTAACAGATTCTCCAGCTTGTATCGTGGCTGATGAAAATGATATTGGCTTTGAAATGCAAAGAATCCTACAATCCGCAGGCCAAAGTATACCAGAATCTAAGCCAATTCTTGAAATTAACCCAGACCATGTGTTAATTAAGCGCTTACACTCTATAGAAGATGATGTAAAATTTGAACAATATGCTATTGTATTGTTTGAGCAAGCTATAATAGCAGAAGGCGGTCAATTAGATAATCCTGTTGATTTTGTAAGACGAGTAAATGAGCTTTTAGTGGGTTAAAATGTAGTTAAAAAGTAGCCCGTAAGGAGTGACGCGGATTACGGGGCATTTATATGATAGTTTTATTCCCGTAATCCGCTGTGCTCCTTACGGGCTACTTTTTAAGATTTATTCAGAAATTAATGGTCTATAATTAACTATATGTGCAAATATACGTCATATGGTTGATTAATAATGTTTCATAAGCAATCCGTACAATTAGCAAGACATCTTAAAGGCGTGAGCCAACACGTTGCTTCGCTTTATGGCCCCAGTTTTTCCCAATTAAAAGCAAATTATAGTAATTATGCGAAAAATTTATCAGGCGTAATTTGTGTCGGTGGACCAGCCATGCAATCGTCACTATTGCAAGCAGTACAGAGTCAAGTTATTAGCGATCCTAAAAAATTTTCTATTATTGGCGCTAAATCATGGTTATGTGATGTGCATCCAGATTGGTATATTAAACCATGGGGGCAGAATAAGCGTTATTTGCCTGGTCCTTTGCGTGAAATTATTGATGATTTATATAGTGGTTATCCAGGTGATGCATTACTTGATTTTGGTATGATGAAAAATGCAGTTATAGAATTAGAAAAAAGATTGCTAGAAACTGGAATAACCATGATTAAAGAGGAGATACTTGGTTTTAAAGAACATGAAGGTAGTATTTTTGCAGTATTACCGAATGGTAAAGAGCTACGTCTAGGTGATGAAAATTATAAAATAATTAATGCGTCTAATACACCTAATTTAATAGTCGGTTTGCCTGGAAATCATACTGGAAAACTTTATCACTCTTCAATCCAAGATTCGACAACACCAGTTACTTTGCTTGGCTCTGGTCAAAATCTTACGTGGACTTGTCGAGATTTTAAAGATTTACGTCAAATTATTCATTTACAACCACCTAATGATAGGCGACGGGATGATTTAGCAGGAATATTACGTCATAACATACTATTGGATGATACTTCTAGAATAGTAAGAGATGATAATGGTTCGTTAACTATTTATGGTATAGATACTTTATCTGGAGAAGCTGTTATAGTGCAGTCTGAAGATAAAATGGTGTTTTCCGCATTAGGTAATAGATATAATAATGAAATTGTTAAATCTATAGATCCTAAAAAAGTTGTATCTATAGATTGCGGACCAAATAATAGCAGTATAGTCTATAGAAAACAGGTTAAAAGCGGCTCAGTGTCGCGCGTAGCCGAGGACTTTCGTGGGACAGTTATGCCACCAGGAAATCTTAAACATAGCTTTTTACAAATTATGAGTCATACCGGACAATTTCATCCTGCAGCGCCAAACGCCATATCGGCATTTGAATCATGGCAGGATGCAATATTAGAATCAGCAATTGTAAATAGTATATCAATAGATCAAAGTTTTTTTGAAGCTTTAAAGCCTGTTGCTAAACATATTTATGCAACACATGTTCCAAATCAAGAGACAGTCTATAAAGTAATTAGATCTCAATATGAAAAATCTGGTATGCCAGCTCAATATCCAGATGGCACTAAACTTAATGTAGATGAATTTATGGCTTTAATTAACGGCTCTCTAACAGAATGCATGGAGGGAACATTATCTCAGGAATTGGAGAATAAATTTAAGCCTTAATTTGTTTACATTATTTCTACATTAGAATATAATCACCCATGCAGATCACAAAAGAGCCAATTATGTTACCAAGAAGATTGTTAGGTAGTACTGTACGTAATGTTTTAACCGTAGCTAGGCAGTCGTTTTTTTCATGGAAAAATGAGATAGGACCGTTTCCACATCACACTGTGTATGCACCTCACACCGCTGGTTATTTAGAAGATCAAATAAATATTTGTGAGAGAATGAATGTGCCTGCGAAGATTGTGCAAATACCCGCGGGGACTAAGCTTTGGAGTTTTACAGTAAGTGGCGATATATTGCTTGGTTCAAAGGCAGTTTATCCAAAAGAGTCGCTTAAAAAGCTTATTGAAAACGAATTTAATAAAATTACATACTGGCCTGGAAATCATCTACAAGAAGAGGAAATTCGCGAGGAAATTAGTTGTATTTTATCTGAAGATCCAACAAATGGGCGGATAAAATATTATATAGAGCCAGCTAAGTTAAAATTACTTAGTGGAACTAGAGTTTCTGTGAAAAAATGTATAGAAAATAAAGAGATTGATGTGGACTCAAGGTTGCAACTTGGGAAAACCTTATAAGGTTTGTGCTGGTATTGATATTAGTTCGCGTTAAAAAAATTCAAAATAATCTATTTTAAGTATAGATAATCATTTTTTCTTGATGTACAATATTTATTGATTACAATGCTTATATTGTACTCGCTTGGATTTATTAGTTAATTA
Source organism: uncultured Legionellaceae bacterium (assembly GCA_964483895.1). Classification (GTDB taxonomy): domain Bacteria; phylum Pseudomonadota; class Gammaproteobacteria; order Legionellales; family Legionellaceae; genus 2-12-FULL-35-11. The sequence continues at coordinate 14,759 of CAZADN010000005.1, read as the reverse complement.
AATAAGGAAATTTATTATGGCTGTTACTAAAGTCGAAAAGCACGTTGAAAGCTCAACGCAGGAACAAGGTTTACAAGATCTGGTATATGGTTTAGTTAATCGTTTCTTAGCAGAAAATAAAAGCAAACCAATTACAGATTTATATGATATGATTTTATCAGAAGTTGAGCCTCCTTTATTACAAGCGGTTATGGAAAAACGACGTGGAAATCAATTACAGGCTGCAAGAATGCTTGGAATTAGTCGTGGTACAATCCGTAAAAAACTTCAACGCTATTTTGGTACCAAATATTTTCGTCTAACTGAAGAATAATTCTCTTAGTAGTTTTTTTCATAACTGTTGCTGCATCCGAGCCGCTACCGTAAGGTAGAGGGTATTTTTGTATAACATTTTTTCCGTGTACTTATGTGTGCGGCTCGGATATAGCGCGTTTTCTAGGTTTTTTAATTAATCCCCTCAAATCACTGCAAATGCTCTTGTGTGATTGTTAGAAATATAATAATGTAATAGTTTGCATAACATTTACGGTTTTATTTATGAATAATAAAAATAAAATAATATTAACTGCACTTTGTTTTTTTACTTTTAATACTTTTGCTGCTTCGTCATGTCCACAAGCATCTTCAGTTACTTCTTCTGGATTTTGTAGTTCTTTTAAGACAGCCGCTGAATGTCACTGTATTTCATCAGGTTTGCCACGTAAGATGTGTACAAATTATCAATTGTTGTACAAGAGGATGATAGATACATTTGGTTCTTTGCAAAGAGCATGTGAATATCAACATGATACTACAGTTCAAGAATGTATCGACGATTGGAACTGCTTTTTATCAGGTGGTATTACATCTGATTCAGGATCTTGTAGTGGTACTGGACAATCTTGTGTTTAGTATATCGACTATTAAATTACCTTCGATAGAGTTTTTGATTTGACGTATGAATAAAATTTTATTAAGTATAATAAGTGTTTTTTGCACATCATTAACATATGCATCTGTAATTCCAGCTGCAGAACTTTATAAGAATAAATATTATGTTGGTGGCGTTGGTGGTAGTGGTAGTACCACTTGGCGAGGATTGGTTCCAGCTGAAGAGAATCGTAATGGTGCAATCAGTATATCTACACCAATTTTAGTTCGAGAAGGTGGCGCAGTATGGGGTTTATTTGGTGGTTATGAGATATCCCCATATTTTGCTATAGAAGCTAATTATATGCATTTCCCTGATGCGGTTATTACTTTTGATGCAGATAGTTTATTTTCTTTTGAGAATAATGATATAACAAAATTAATTAGTCATACGCAAACTGGCTCGGTGATTGGTAAAGTTATGTTACTTATTCCTAATAGTCAGTTTCGTTTATACTCTGGAGCCGGGGTCGCTACCGTATGGCGTAACGACGAGATAAATACGGAATATAGATTTTCTCCAACTTTTGCAGTTGGTTTTACTTTAAATGTTAATCAGCGATTAATGTTTGAATTGGGAACAAATTATACTGCTGGATACGGAGAGTCAGAGATAAATCCTGTTAATGATTTTATACCGTTTGTATATTCTTTTTACGGCAAAGTGGCAGTCAGATTTAATGTTCCTAGTTTTTTAGGATAGCGTATTAATTATCCACTTCCTTACGGTCGCGGCTCGGATTCCTTTAGTTATCTCTGTTTATTGAATAGTAGGCTATGTCTATTAATGCATCTTTATAGATAGAATTAGGTAATATTTCTAGTGATGCTATAGCTATTTCCACCTGGTCTTTGGCTATTTTCTTAGTATATGTATAAGCTTCAGTTTCATTTAGTATTTTTAATATTTCTGGTAGCTTCGATATATCTCCAGATTTTAAGGTGTTTTTAATCAATTCTTTTTGTTGTTGGTTGCCATTTTGTAAAATATATATTAAAGGGATTGTCGCTTTTCCTTCGGCTAGATCGTCGCCAACGTTTTTTCCAATAATCTCAGAACTTGAGGAGTAATCTAACATGTCGTCAATAATCTGAAATGCGTTTCCAAGTTTTATTCCGAAATCAAATAAAGCATGTTCTATTTTAGGGTCAGTATTACTGATAATTGCGCCAATAGTTGACGCAGCACCAAATAATAGGGATGTTTTAGATTTTATTACGTCAAAGTACTCGTCTAAAGTGATATCATGATTATACTTGTTATTTAATTGCTTAATTTCGCCACGTGTGATTTCGTTTGCTATTTTACTTAATAGTTTCATCACATTCATATTGCCGACTTCAAGCATTAACTCCATATATTGAGTAAAAAGAAAATCGCCAACTAAAATACTTGCCTTTGACCCCCAAATCTTATTGGCAGTTTCTTTGCCGCGTCTTAATAATGAATCATCAATAACATCGTCGTGCAGTAGAGTTGCGGTATGAAAAAACTCAACCATCGCTCCTAATGTAATATGTGCTTGCCCTCGGTAGCCGCATGCAAGGCTTGATAGGATAACGATAATAGGGCGTAGTCTTTTTCCGCCACTTTTAATTAAATAATTTCCAAGGTCATCTATTAAACCTGCTTGTTCAGAAATCTTATTTAAAATCAAATGATTCACCGCTGTTAAATCACTTTCTACCAATTCTTTTATACGGTGAATAGACATATAAATTTGCTCTTTATGGAAATAAAAATTCTCGCATATTTTATTGTTTATGCGTAAGTTATGCAAGAACTCTTGTAAGTCTTATCTATTTGCAAGTAAAGCATTGGCAACTTTTGATTGATTTTTTCTACCAATAACTTTACAAATCATATCGCCAGCTTGGACAACTTTGTAGATATCAATCCCTGTTTGGATATTTAGACCATGCATAAGGTATAATACATCTTCAGTTGCAACGTTACCACTTGCGCCGCGTGCATATGGGCATCCGCCTAATCCTGCAACTGAGCTATCAAATTTAGTTATTCCGCATTCAAGCGCGCTATAAATATTAGCTATTGCTTGTCCGTAGGTATCATGAAAATGCATGCTAATTTTATTAAGAGGAATAAATTCACGGATTGTTTCAATTAAAGTTGTAGTTTGCTTAGGCGTTCCTACACCTATTGTATCGCCAAGATCTAGTTCATCAGCGCCAATATCTATTAATTTATGCGCAACATCCACAACTTTTTTAGGGGCAATATCTCCTTCATAAGGACAGCCAAGCACACACGAAATATATGCCTTAACACGTATTTTGTATTCTTTTGCGAGTAACATGACTGGTTTAAAGCGCTCAATGCTTTCGGTTATAGAACAATTAATATTTTTTTGATTGAAAAGTTCGCTTGCGGCAGTAAAAATTGCAATTTCTTTTAGTCCTGATGATATTGCAATCTCCATACCTTTAGCATTAGGAACTAATGCTGAGAAGTTAACAGATTGTGGTTTAATAATTGATTCTAATACTTTAACACTATCGGCCAATTGTGGTATTGATTTTGGTGAGACAAAACTTGTAACTTCAATGTTTTTTAGACCTGTTGCACTTAATAAATTAATTAATTCAATTTTATTTTTGGTAGTAACAAATTTTGGTTCATTTTGTAATCCATCACGCGGACCGACCTCAACTATAGTTACCTGTTTGGGAAGACTCATGGTTTTTCCATAGCAACTAAAGTTGCTCCTTCTTGTACTTGTGCGCCGATATCGTAAAAAATGGTACTAATAGTGCCATCTCTTGGAGCAAGGATTGTATGTTCCATTTTCATTGCTTCCATGATAATTAATGCATCACCACTTTGGATTCTTTCATTAGTTTTTTTCAAAATGGCAATAATGGTTCCTGGCATAGGGGCGGTAAGTTTATTATCTATATGTACGGTGTTTTTAGACTCTTGTGTATATTCTTTAATTTCAAGGTTACCATTATTGGTGAAAATAGTAGATTTATTTGTCTCGCGGTGAAATAAGTATTTTTCAATTTTGGTGTTATCGTTAAAAATTAATTGGTTAGAATCTATATTTATATAAGCAGATATTTTATGGTGATACATAGAATTTCTTAACTCTTCTTGCGAAAGGTTTAACACAGTTAATTCTATATGGTTTTTATCTTTAGGGGTTATTTCTACATTAATTTGTTTGCCATTTATTGAGTATTGTTTATGCCAGATACTTGGTAAATGCATTTGAAAGCCGTAGGTGTCATTTAGAATTGAGTCTTTAGTTGTTTGTTGAGTTAAATAATCTAGGCTTGCCGCTAGAAATCCAGCTAAAATGTAATCTGGCTTTTCGGGAGATATATGTTCTTCATTTAGGAAATTTGTACTAACATTATTGCTTATGAATTTAGGATTTTGTAGTACGGTTTTTAAAAATAATACGTTATTTTTGACGCCAGTTAGGTAAAATTTGTCTAATGCGCTATGTAAACGTGTACGCGCCTCTTCTCGAGTTTCGCCCCACGCAATTATTTTAGCGAGCATTGGGTCGTAATATCTGCTGACGATGGAATTTGTTGTAATACCGCAATCAATTCTTACAAATTCATTGGTTTCTTGCTGTAAAAAATTAATTTTACCTATGGATGGCATAAAATTGTTTTCAGGATCTTCAGCGTAAATCCGACACTCAATAGCATGTCCATGAATTTTTATATCAGACTGTTTGATTTTAAGAGACTCACCAGCTGCAATTTTTAACTGTAATTCGACTAAATCTAAGCCGGTTATCATTTCTGTCACTGGATGCTCTACTTGTAGACGCGTATTCATCTCCATGAAGTAAAAATTTGTACCATCGCTTAAAAATTCAATTGTCCCAGCACCACTATAATTAATAGCTTTGGCAACTTCGACGGCAGCTTTAGTAATATTTTCTCTAAATTTAGGGCTAAGTGTTGCTGGAGCTTCTTCAATGATTTTTTGATGGCGTCTTTGAATTGAACAGTCTCTTTCAAAAAGATGTAATACTTCGCCATAATTGTCAGCTATGATTTGTACTTCAATATGTCTTGGCGCAATAATTAGCTTTTCAATTAACATCGTGTCACTAGCAAAGCTTGCCATAGATTCACGTTTAGCACTAGCAAGATTAGCTGCGAATTCTTCAGCATTTTCAACAATGCGCATACCTTTGCCGCCACCACCATCTGAGGCTTTTAATAATATTGGAAAGCCAATTTTTTTGGCTTCGGCAAGTAAGTGCTCTTCTGATTGTTGGTTGCCATGATATCCCGGTGTAAGTGGTACCGAGGTTTTTTCAAGTAATTGCTTTGCTAATTGTTTAGAACCCATGGTATGTAAAGCATCAATAGATGGCCCAACAAAAACTATGTTTTCTTTAGCGCATCTTTCAGCTAAAGATGAACTTTCAGACAGAAATCCATAGCCTGGATGTATTGCGTCAGCCTGGGATTTCTTGGCGACATTAATTATATTTTCTATTTGCAGATAACTATCAATCGCTTTGGCCCCACCTACACAATATGCTTCGTCAGCAAGCATTACATGTAAACTTTGACTATCTTCGGTTGAATAAATTGCAACGGTTTTTATACCCATTTTTTTTGCGGTTTTGATAATTCTGCAAGCTATCTCACCACGGTTTGCAATTAGTAGTTTTTGAAACATTTAAAGTCCTTTACTCTTAAAAAAATTAGCCAATGCAAGTCTTGCTTCTTCAAGAGAGCGTTGGGTTGCGATAAGTTCGGCAGTTATTTGTTGTGTTTTGGTATCTATTGGTAAATCTTGTATGGTATTTACCAGTCGTTTTGCAGCAATAACAGCGCCGTTTGGATAGGTTGCAATTTTTTTTGCGTATTCTAAAGTAAATTTTTCTAAGTTATCTTGAGATACAATTTGGTTAATTAAATTAATTTCTTCTGCTTTTTTGGCAGAGAATATTTCTGCGCTCATAAAAAGCCATTTGGCATTACGTGCTCCAATTGCATTGATAACATATGGGCTTATAACTGCTGGGATTAGTCCAAGTTTTACTTCAGAAAAGCAGAATTTAGCATTTTCTGCGGCAATTGCTATATCACAAGCAGCAATAATACCTAAGCCACCACCAAATGTTTTGCCTTGAATCATAGCGATAGTTGGTTTTTCAATGGCATATATACTGTTAATTAATTTTGCAAGTTCTAATGCATCAGCTGTATTTTCCGTATAGCTATAATTAGCCATACGTTGCATCCAACTAAGATCTGCTCCTGCTGAAAAGTTTTCGCCATTGGCTTTTAAGAGGATAACGCGAGCATTTTTTTCGGACGCCGCATCAGCAATTGCTTTTTGTAACTCTTGGATAAATATATCATCAAATGCGTTGTGTTTAGCGGGATTGTTAAAAGTAATTGTATAAATATAATCATTTAGGGTTACTAGAATATTACTCATGTTTACATCCTAAATATTCCATATTCTGTCGGTTGTAGGGGGGCATTAAATGATGCTCTTAAGCATAATCCTAAAACTTTACGCGTGTCTTTAGGAGATATGACACCATCATCCCATAAACGAGCGCTGGCATAATATGGATTGCCTTGCGTTTCATATTGCTCTCGTAAGGCCTCTTTAAATTTTTCTTCATCTTCTTTTGGCCAATCAGTATTATGTTTAGTATGTTTATCTCTATTAATTTGCGCAAGTACATTAGCTGCTTGTTCACCACCCATTACGGATATTCTGGAATTTGGCCAGGATAATAAAAAACGTGGGGCATAAGCGCGTCCACACATCGCGTAATTGCCAGCACCAAAGCTTCCACCAATTATTACTGTAAATTTTGGAACATTGGCATTTGCAACTGCCATTACCATTTTGGCGCCATGTTTTGCGATGCCGGCGGCCTCATATTTGCTGCCAACCATAAATCCAGTAATATTTTGTAGGAAAAGTAATGGAATATTTCTTTTACAGCAAAGTTCGATAAAATGTGTACCTTTTAGGGCGCTATCACCAAATAGAACGCCGTTATTTGCAACAATCCCGATAGGGTAGCCATACAAATGTGCGAAGCCACAAACTAATGTTGTACCGAATAATGCTTTAAATTCATCAAATTCAGAACCATCAACAATTCTTGCTATTACTTCTCTAATATCAAAAGGTTTACGTGGGTCAGTTGGAATTATGCCATTTAATTCTTCACTGGCATACAATGGTTCGCGACTAGCAATATTTGTATAAAAACTTTGTGGTTTACGATTTAAATTTTTAATAATATCACGCGCCATTTGTAGGGCGTGACTATCATCTTCGGCGTAATAATCGGCAACACCTGATTGCTTACAATGTACATCAGCACCGCCTAATTCTTCTGGTGTAATTATTTCACCAGTTGCAGCTTTTACAAGTGGTGGGCCTGCTAGAAATATTGTTGCTTGGTTACGTACCATAATTGATTCATCAGCCATGGCTGGTACATAAGCACCACCAGCTGTACATGAACCCATAACTACAGCGATTTGCGGTATATTTTTACTTGAGAGTTGCGCTTGATTATAAAATATTCTGCCGAAGTGTTCTTTGTCAGGAAAAACTTCATCTTGCATTGGTAAATATGCTCCACCAGAATCAACCAAGTAGATGCAAGGCAGGTGATTTTCTTTGGCTATTTCTTGTGCGCGCAAATGTTTTTTAACTGTAAGAGGGTAATAACTGCCGCCTTTAACTGTTGCATCATTCATTATTATCATGCAATCTTGACCATTTATTTGACCAATCCCACTGATAATACCAGCTGCTGCAACTTCATCTTTATAAACATTATAGGCTGCAAGTTGTGAGAGCTCAAGAAAAGGGCTACCCAAATCTAGAAGGTGTTGCAATCTGTCGCGCGGTAAAAGCTTTCCATGTTTAATATGTCTTGTTCGCGCTTTTTCACCGCCTCCTAAAGATATTTTTTCAATAGTTTTCTGGAGATTATTTACTAAGCTCTGCATGTAGGAGCTGTTATTTTTGAACTCTTCAGCGTTAACATTGATTTTACTAGTGATTGTTGCCATTTTTATCTCTTATTTTACTATCGAATTACCTAGAACAATTATCATCCAAATAAGCCAAGTGGCTTCTATAAAATACGGCATTTTAGTTCTTTTTATTGCATAATAAATTAAAGCCGGGATGCCTGTGACTAATAATGGACATACAACCAATGCAAAGCTACTACGCGATAAAATACCGGCTGGTGAATTGCTAAATAAAACTTCAAGACAATCGTCAATATAATCGTATAAATATACTACGAAGTTTACAGCGCCATTCACATACTTAGCGAGGATTATTACCAAAATGCTAAGCGCTATATAAGCTAAATATGGAGTCGAATTTTTAAACATAGGCCCCCTTGATTTCAATAGCTACAGCGGTTGCTTCGCCACCGCCAATGCATAAAGATGCAACACCTTTTCGTTCTTTACGTCTTAAAAGAGAATGAATTAATGTTACTAAAATTCTTGCTCCTGATGCACCAATTGGATGACCAAGCGCACATGCCCCTCCTTGAATATTTACTTTATTAATATCGAGTTCCAGTTCTTTGATTGCAGCCATGGTAACTACTGCAAAAGCTTCGTTTATTTCAAATAAATCAACATCATCAACATGCCAATTGGCTTTTTGTAGCACATTTTTAATTGCGTTAATTGGCGCGGTTGTGAACCATGCTGGTTCTTGAGAAAATGAGCTATGTGCAACAATTTTTGCTAATGGTTGTAGTCCATAATTTTTCGCCTCTTCAGCACGCATTAATAAAAGACTCGCAGCACCATCAGAAATCGAACTTGAGCTTGCTGGAGTGATAGTTCCGTCTTTTTTAAAAGCAGGTTTTAGTTTTGGAATTTTTGCAAGTTTTTCTTCATCAGGACATTCGTCTTTATCGACAGTGAAAGAGGATTTTTTGTCTATTATGTTAACTGGAACAATTTCTTTGTTAAATTCGTGATTTTTTTGTGATTGAAGAGCGCGCGACATAGATAAAGCCGCAAATTCATCTTGGTCTTCTTTACTAAAACCGTATTTTTCAGCTGTTATTTCAGCAAAGGTCCCCATTAAAGTTCCAGGAGTATAGATATCTTCTAAACCGTCAAAAAACATACTATCTTTAATTTCGCTATGCCCAAGTCTATAACCTTGTCGGGCTTTTTTAAGGAGGTAAGGTGCGTTACTCATGCTTTCCATTCCGCCGGCAAGTATGATATTTGCAGATCCTGCTTTAATTAAATCATGAGCAAACATTAAAGATTTCATGCCAGATCCACAAAGTTTATTAACGGTTGTTGCGCCTGTTGCATAAGGGATGCCAGCATAAATTGAGGCTTGACGGGCTGGCCCTTGGCCTACGCCTGCTTGGAGTACACAGCCAGCAATAACTTCATTAATTATTTGTGGCTCGATTTTTGTTTCATTAATAATTGCTTTAAACGTTTCTGCAAGTAAATGCGGAGCTGATAGGCTTGATAATGAACCAAGTAAATTACCTTGCGCGGTACGTTTTGCAGCAACTATGACTATATCACTCATATAAATCCTTTTGATTTTTTTTGTTTTAACTATACAGGCTGAAGAGGTAATTGTGAAGATGATTTTGCATTGTTATACTTGTTACGATGAATCAATCTTGATGAGGAATGTATGCGCAGAATAGCTTTATGGGGACAGCATCTTGATGAATACAAGGATATGTTTGCATTAACAGATGAAGATTTAAACAAAAGTTTTTTAGAATATAATAGCGGGGTAAGCGCTTTTAATCATGAAGTTCAATCTAAAGCTTCAGCTTGTGTAAGTTGTGACCCATGGTATGTTTTAGATAAAAAAAGTTTACGTGAAAAAATAGAGCTTAATTTTAACGCACGGCTTTTAGAGCTTGAAAATAATTTATCTAATTTAGATGTTTCAAGATATGGAAGTTTTGAGAAATTAGTTGCATATAGACGCCAGGGTATTGAAAGTTTCTTTGCGGATTTTGAAGAAGGTTTGGCAACTAAGCGTTATCTACCGATAACAGTTGATGAACTTCCTTTTCCTGATTTTAATTTTGATTTTGCATTAATTGCTAATAATTTTTTTGCAGATCTTGATTATCAAACAGTTGAGTATCATATTTCAAGAATTAAAGAGCTAGCAAGAGTTGCAAAGGATGTGCGAATTTTCCCACTGGTTGATGCCAATGGCGAGCCGTCAAGTTTACTTGGGCCGATAATAATGGGATTGTATCAGGATAATTTTAGAGTTGAAGTTAAAGATGTTGCTTATTATTTGCAACACCGTGGGAATGCAATGTTGAGAGTTTGGGCTGGAGAGTGTCAGATTTAAGTGAATTGTAGGCTGGGCTGCAAAGCCCAGCGTTTAAAAACTGTTCGTGTAATGCGAGATCTTTTGTTGGGCTTTACAGCCCAACCTTTGTGTAAATGTTACAATCTTAGTAACAAATTATTAAGGTTTGCATGTTTGTTGTTTTGCAAGTAGTAGCCAAATTAGTAGTATTATTGAGTTTAGTGCAAAAACCCCACTAAAACTATACGCTTTAAAAATAATACCAGCTAAACTTCCGCCTGCAAATATTCCTAAAAATTGACTACTTGAGTAAACTCCCATAGCTGTACCGCGGATATTTATTGGTGCAACTTTGCTAATTAGCGATGGTAAATTAGCTTCTAAGAAATTAAACGCAATAAAATAAATTATTAAGATTATTTGTAGATAGTTGTACTTATCATGTAGGTAGATAAGAAGAAGCTGTGAAATTAAAGTTATTAATACGGCACCAATAAATGCTGGTTTTACCTTGTGCTTGCGTTCAGTTATTATAATGCATGGTACCATTAATATAAATCCTAATAGCACTACCGGCAAATAAAAGTTCCATAAATTAGTGATTACTCCATTTTGGATTTGTTTTTGAAGTAACATAGGGATCGCAAAAAAACTACTAGTTAATACGAAATGTTGGATAAATATGCCCAAATTTAATGGTAGTAGATCCTTATTGAGTAAAATATCTTTAAGTTTTAATTTACCTTGATGAATTTGCTGAATTTTGGAGTTAGGAAAAACATATAAGAGAATAAAAATTCCCATAATTGCCAAGATAATAGTTAAGTAAAATATTCCAGGTAAAGCAAAGTATTTCGTAATATAAGGACTTAAAATCATGGCTAAACTAAATGATATACCAATGGTACTACCAATTATTGCCATAGAGTGCGTGCGTTTTTCTGTTGGGACTAAATCGGATAATAACGCAATTAATACACTCCCAATAGCACCAGCCCCCTGTAAAGTGCGCGCAAGAATCATGCTATAAATAGAAGTCGATAACGCGCCAATTAAACTTCCAACGGCAAATAAGCTAAAGCCAATTAATAAAATAGGTTTACGTCCGTATTTATCAGATAACATTCCAAAAGGTATTTGCAGTATTCCTTGTGCTAAACCATAACTTCCAAGAGCTAAGCCAATTAAATATGGGGTCGAGTGAGTTAATTTAACTGCATAAATTGTAAAAACTGGAATAAGCATGAATAAACCCAACATACGAAATGCAAAAAGAGAAGCAATCCAAATTGCTGTTTTATACCAGGCTTGATACATGTAATTTACTACCTAATAAATAACCAAGGTGGAATTTTATAAATTTACTCATGTAAAGACAAGAGGTTCATGTTGTTTTTCTATATAGCACAATTGTAAGAAGAGTAACTTTCAACTGTCGAATTTTGGATAATAAGTTATACTATTGCAAATATAAATTACTGGGGTATTCAATGTCGTTAATTTTTACAGGAAAAGTTGCATTAATTACAGGTGGTGCGCGTGGTATTGGGAGAGCTACTGCCTTGAAGCTTGCTAGAAATGGGGCTGATATTGCAATTGTTTATTATAATAGTTCAGATGCGGCGATAGATTTAGTTACTGAAATTGAGGGACTAGGTCGGCGCGCTATTGCGATTCAAGCAAATGTTGCGGATGAAAGTTCGGTAAATGAAATGTTTGCGGTTTTTAAAAATACATTTGCGCGTCTTGATTTTGTTATTAGTAATGCGGCGAGTGGGGTTTTAAAGCCAGCGCTTAAGATGTCTACCAAACATTGGCGTTGGTGTATGGAAACTAATGCATTGGCAGTAAATCATTTAGCGCGTGGCGCGCGGGATTTATTTAAAGATGGGGGGCGAATTATTGCTTTGTCTAGTTTAGGTGCTGAACGTGCAATTCCAAATTATGCATTTATCGGTGCTTCAAAAGCAGCACTTGAGGCATTAGTACGTTCATTAAGTATTGAAATGGCGGATATTAATGTTACAGTTAATACTGTATCTGCAGGAGTAATAGATACTGATGCTTTAAAACATTTTCCTAATCGTGAGCATTTATTGGCAGAGTATCAAACTCGAGCTTTAGCAGATAGGCCATTGGTTCCAGAAGATGTAGCTAATACAATTTATTTATTGTGTTTACCTGAAGCATCAATGATACGTGGGCATACTTTATTTGTGGATGCAGGATATAGCATAGTTGGATAATTAGTTTGAATGCAAAAAATAACGGTTAGTCAATTAAATCACGAAGTTAAAAATATTTTAGAACAAGGTATCGGTGAGGTTGCGGTACTTGGTGAAATATCTAATTTGGTTAAGCCAGTTTCTGGGCATTATTATTTTACATTAAAAGATAAGGGTGCGCAGGTTCGGTGTGTGTTTTTTCGAGGCAGGCAAACTAATTTACTATTAAAACTTGCCGACGGACAGAAAGTTTGTGCGTATGGTAGGCTTAGTCTTTATGAGCCGCGTGGTGATTACCAATTAATTGTTGAAAAGCTTGAAGATGATGGGTTGGGGGAGTTACATAGGCTTTTTGAAAAATTAAAGGCAAAGCTTGATTCTCAAGGTTTGTTTTCTACTGCGCGTAAGCGTGAAATACCCAAATTCCCTAATACAATTGGGGTAATAACTTCTAAAAGTGGTGCAGCAATTAAGGATATTTTAGCGACGCTTAATAGACGTAATAAACTTGCTAAAGTGCTTGTATATCATAGTGATGTGCAAGGTGAAAGTGCGGCTCCGCAACTGATTGCTGCTTTAAAAAAAGCTAATCAAGATGGGCTTGCAGATGTTCTTATCTTAGCCAGAGGTGGTGGTAGTATTGAAGATTTATGGGCTTTCAATGATGAGAATCTTGCCCATGCAATTGTTGCAAGTAACATACCAGTGGTTGCCGGAATTGGACATGAAATTGATTTTACTATTGCGGATTTTGTCGCAGATTTACGCGCAGCAACACCAACTGCGGCAGCTGAAGCCGTGAGCCCTGATTTACAAGACATTGAAAATTATATTAGTAAAATTCAAGAGAATTTAGTAAGACTTGTTAATCGTTATTTACAAAATAAGCAAATAATTTTAAAACATGCTTTGGATATGCTTGCATCACCAAGGCGTTTGATAGTTAGTTATTGGCAAAAGGTTGATTATTTAGATATTCATTTAAACAATAATGTAGAAAAATACTTACTGATTAAGCAGCATGGTTTACAAACGCTATTAGCGAAATTAGAACGCCAAAATCCGCGAATTATTTTAAAAAGTGCAAATGAGCAAACCTTGCTGTTGCAAAAAAGGTTACAGACTGCGATATTGGATCTTATAAAAGAACGCACACAAATGTTACGTACTTTGGCAGCGACACTTAATGCGGTTAGTCCGCTTGCAACTTTGGACAGAGGATATGCGTTAGTTATGTATAAAGGTAAATCTTTATCGAAAAGCACAGACGTTGCCATTGGTGATGAGATTAATATTAAACTTTCGCAAGGAGAGTTATTATGCGAGGTAAAGCAAAATGAATAATCAAGATTTACGTTATAAAATTGGTCAAATGTTAGTTGTTGGGTTTGATGGGTTGCATGCAAATAAAGACTCCTTGATAGCTAAGCAGATTACAGATTATGCATTGGGCGGGGTGATTTTATTTGATTATAATTTTCATACCGAAAGCTTTGCTAAAAATATCGAAAGTCCTAAGCAAGTACTAGAATTAAATCAGAATTTACAAAAATTTAATAATATTGCTAATCAAAAATTTCAGCGTCCAGATTTGCCTTTATTAATTTCAGTTGATTATGAAGGTGGAAAAGTTAATAGGTTAAAAGAAACTTATGGTTTTCCAGAGACTTATAGTGCTGAAATGGTTGCTAATGATTCATTGCAAAAAGCAGCTAATGTTGCGCATGATATGGCAAAAACATTAAAAAATACAGGGTTTAATGTTAATTTTGCGCCAGTTATCGATGTTAATGTTAATCCTGAAAATCCTATTTTAGGTAAGCTTGCACGTTGTTTTGGAGATGATCCACAAAAGGTTTCTGCGTATGCAAGCGTTTATGCAGAGGAGTTTTTAAAATTAGGTATTTTACCAGTTTTTAAACATTTTCCAGGTCATGGAAGTTCGATGAAAGATTCGCATTTAGGTTTTGTGGATGTTACAGATACTTGGCAATTACAAGAGCTTCAGCCATATAAAGATATTAAAGCGCTTAAAAGTCCAAATAGCATGATAATGACCGCGCATATTATTAATCGGAGCTTGGATGATTCAGGATTACCTGCGACTTTATCGAAGAAAATATTAACCGATTTATTACGTAAGGAGCTTAATTTTTCTGGAGTAATAATTAGTGATGATATGCAAATGAAAGCAATTGCTGATAATTATACATTAGAAGATTCCTTAACTCTTGCGATTAATGCCGGAGTTGATATGTTTATTTTTGGTAATCAGCTTGCAGATATACCACAAGATCCAG
>CAZADN010000004.1:0-29042 GCA_964483895.1 uncultured Legionellaceae bacterium | reverse complement strand
TTATTTATATCTTTTAATAAAACCGACTGATTTAGCAAATGACAACCAATATCATGCAATGCTAAACAAGCTTTCTGCATTGCAGGGCTTATCTCATGAGGATGATTACAGTGTAAAACTATAACAAATTTAAACCTACTTTCAGCAAAAATAGTTAATAAACTTTGGTTAATCCTATCCGGTAAAACAACAGGGATTCTTGTATGTATGCGTACCGTTTTAACGTGCGATATTGCGCTAAGTTCTGTAAGCATATGTTGTAATAAAGTATCAGTTGCAAGTAATGGATCGCCACCACTTAAAATAACTTCACTAATACTCGCATCATTTGCTATATACGCAAATGCATCTTTCCAACCTGCTCGACCTGGATTATTTTCCGCATAAGGGAAGTGCCTTCGAAAACAAAAACGACAATTAACCGCGCAACTTCCAGTTACAGTCAATAATACTCGACCAGCATATTTATGGATTAATCCAGGCAAAGGATTTGTTTGACTTTCTTGTAAAGGGTCATTTGTAAAACCTAGACGCTCTTCCTGCTCAAAGTTAGTTGCTAAAACTTGCAGTAGTAATGGATCTTTAGGATTGCCAACTTCCATAAGCTTAGCAAACCCAAGCGGCACACGCGTTGCAAATTCCATTTCTGACTTTTCACAATATTTATCAAGAGGAATTTGCAAAAAGTTTAACAAGTCATTCGCTTTTACAAAACCTTTTGCTAAAATGTCTTGCCAAGTTACAAGTGTATCTCGCATTATTTACCCAAAATTGCTAAAATATGCGAACTTTAACTAAAATATCAATAATACGCAACCTTGAGGTTTTTAAATGAGTATTTACAACACAAACGAACTTAAAAATGGTCTTAAAATAATGGTAGATGGCGCTCCCTGCACCATCGTAGACTGCGAGTTTGTAAAACCTGGCAAAGGCCAAGCGTTTACGAGAATAAAAACCAGAAATCTTAAAACTGGTCGCACAATAGAGCGCACACATAAAGCCCATGAAACCTTTCCCGCGGCTGATGTTGCAGAGGTAGAAATGCAATATTTATATAACGACGGTGAATTATGGCACTTCATGGTAACTGATACATTTGAGCAATATGCTTTAGCCGAAGAGTCCGTAGGTGATGCGTACAAATGGCTAAAAGAACAAGATCTATGTCAAGTAACTTTGTGGAACAATGAACCAATATCTGTAACCCCACCAAACTTTGTGGTACTGACAATTACAGAAACAGACCCAGGCCTTAAAGGTGACACGTCTGGAGGTGGAGGCAAACCAGCTACACTTGAAACAGGCGCGGTTATTCGTGTTCCGTTATTTGTCCAAACAGGCGAATTAATTAAAGTAGATACCAGAAATGGTGAATATGTTTCTCGTGCAAAGGAAAGTTAACTAGTTTTTTTAGGCGGCAAAGCCTGCTGCTTATTCATAAAATTCCGCGTGCCGCTTTACCAGCCACGCGCGAATTTTATTACTCGTATAAATTTTTTAGATACGTGGTTTTAGGTTTAAACATCTTTTTTTAGGCACTGTGCTTGGCCATTTTCCTCGCAAAGACCGCGAGTTAATTTATTTATTGATAACTGACATTGAAAGCAAGCTTCACCGCTTGATACCTCTCTACATTGATAAAATAAATGGCATTTACGTTTGGTTGCGGTCTCTTTAGGTAAACTTGAACAAGAAAAAACTCTTTTGCCTTTGCAGCTTTCTAATGCATTTGCATTATTGCATATACAAACCAGTAAAAATATCAATGCACCAATTCGAAAAAACATTATGATATCCCCCTTGTCTATGCAAGAACTTATTATCCTAAATTCGGCAGATAACTATGTATAACTCTAAACCGTGGGTTGGGCTTGCAAAGCCCAACGTGATTTGGCATGAGATATAAACACGTTGGGCTTTGCAGCCCAACCTACGCACTGTCAGTTTATCGTATACGGACGATTAACTTACGACCTCTTGCAAATACCAGGTACGTTCATTATTTTTAATATTTTTATCCTGCCATAGGAGGATTTTACCATTATTCAGTCCTTGTGCATCCCTACTCTTAAGCCCAACAGCAA
This sequence comes from uncultured Legionellaceae bacterium, assembly GCA_964483895.1. Classification (GTDB taxonomy): domain Bacteria; phylum Pseudomonadota; class Gammaproteobacteria; order Legionellales; family Legionellaceae; genus 2-12-FULL-35-11. Next base: position 26,955 of record CAZADN010000004.1, on the reverse strand, counting down.
AAGAATATTTTTTGGACACCTCTTGTAAAGCCGACCACACTCTATTGGCATTGCTGTTTTTATCAACAATTAAAATTTTATTGTTTCTAAACAATAATGCAACCTCTTGTGACTGTAATTGCTGTTTTAATGCTTTCTCTATACCGCGCCATTTTGCATATACGTATCTTGCACTATCATCTCTAGAGGGTCTTTGCTGGTATGCTATATTTGTCCGACTACCGCCAAGATTACCGGCTTGACCTTCGGGTCTTGTACTTAATAAATAACTGCATAAAGTATCAATCATAGACATATATCTACCAGAAACATTTGGTTTCGTGCCGCGTCTAGTATTTATATAAATTGCGAAAGCTAAAGTATGTCCATTCATTGTATAAAGATAACCTGAAAGACTTAATACTCCGGTTAATGTACCTGTTTTTGCACGTAAAAACCCTCGTTGCATCGGCTTACGAAAACGTCTCCATAACGTTCCATCTTGTCCAGCAATTGGCAAAGCGGCAATATATTCATATGCAAGCGGGAAGTGTGTATGAATGTATTTTAACAGTGATATGGTTTGTAATGGAGTTACTAAATCATGAGATGATAATCCTGAACCATCTATTAACACCGCTTGCTGCATATTAATACCAGTTTGTTTCTGCAAGAAACCTTTAACAGCGTCCTCAGATTTTTGCCAACTTAATGCGTTACTTTGAATACCTTGAGCCGTATGTAAAAACAAACTATCTGCATATAAATTATCTGAGCGCTTTAAGGTATTCGCCATTAATTGCGTAATCGGTTTAGAATTATGCGCAGCTAAGAAAAACGTCGGCTTTAAACCATCACCCAAGATAACTTTCCCTGACAACCGTATCCCAAGTAACGATAAACGATTCTTAATAACTGATTTTGCATAACTCAAAGGATTTATAATAGGAATAGCTATTTGAATAGCTTGCGAATTTTTATAGATACAACCGCGCAAACGCAAATGATTAGCTTTCGTAACTTTCGCACTTACACCGCAACGCCCTTTGCTAACAGTTTTAACTTTATTATCAAGGATAAAGCTATTTTCTAAAGTACTATATTCAACCTGCGCTAGACTCCCAGTTGTCCCTGGGTTTACAGTAACAATCACACGATTTTCATCTAACATTAAAGGCGTAACTGGTGCGCCATAACCATGAGTGTAATCTTTAGGATCTGTTCCTGGAGCATGCGGTGTAATTTTGCTGTTGCTGCTAATTATTACAAAATTACCAGTAACTTTTTTAATTCCCCAATTTGGTAACTCAGCAAATAAATCACCTAAATCTTTTTCAGTAAAAGATGGGTCCCCAACAAGATGAAGATAAAGAGAACCATCTAATACACCATTATTTAAACTTCTCGCATCAGTACTTAGCGTTGTTCTAAAATTATAAGTTGGACCAAATAAAATTAGTGCCGCAGCTTCTGAAAATAACTTCATATTGCTCGCTGGAGTAAATGCTTTTTGCGGATTGCGCTGATACAAAGTTTTACCAGTACTTAAATCAACAACCATCATACCCATGTTGATACTTGGATCTACTTTGTTAATAATGCCGTTAATTGACCCTTCTATTGGTGCTGAGAAAGCATGAAAACTACAGAAAAAAGCCAATAAAACAACTAGAGATATTTTTTTTATCATTATAAACTCCAGAAGAAGTATTTACACAAGCTCAGGCGGCTTCAACTGGTGATAAATCGCCGATAATAGCTGAAAACTCTTCGTCATCAAAATAAGTATATTCCCAAGCATCCTCTTGCTGCATCAGAGCTCTTACTAACTTATTATTTAAACCATGACCTGATTTATAACCTTCAAACGCCCCTATAAGGCCTGACCCTAAAAGATACAAATCTCCGACTGCATCAAGAACTTTATGCTTTACAAATTCATCCTCGAAGCGTAAGCCATCTTCATTCAAAATACGATAGTCATCAACAACTATTGCATTATCCAGACTTCCACCGTTTACTAATCCAACTTTTCTCAATTTCTCATAATCTGATAAAAATCCAAAAGTTCTCGCTCTACTCACTTGCTTAATATAAGAAGTTGCAGAAAAATCAAACTTTGCTATTTGCGGTTTATTATTGAATACTGGGTGATCAAAATCTATTTCAAAAGATATTCTATAACCTTCGTGTGGCAAAAATTGTACGTATTTATCGCCTTCTTCTACCCTAACAGGCTTAAGAATACGAATAAAACGCTTCTTAACCGATTGCTCACGAATACCTGCTGACTGAATTAGAAAAACAAAAGGGGCGGCGCTTCCATCCATTATAGGAATTTCTGGAGCATTAACATCTATATATGCATTATCAATCCCAAGACCTGCTAACGCGGACATTAAATGCTCAACTGTTGCAACCTTAACGCCGTTATGCTGCAAAGATGTGCATAGCATGGTGTCACAAACATTTTCATACGAGGCTTTAACCTCAACTACTGGATCTAAATCTGTACGCCTAAAAACTATACCTGTATTAACCGGTGCCGGACGCAGGGTGAGCAATACTTTTTCCCCAGAATGAAGACCTACCCCAGTTGCTTGAATCAACTTATTTGGAGTTCTCTGTTTTGTCATTCAACACTCACTTTATTTTTCTCACTCACATTCAACGCCTTTACGAAAGCTTATCAGCAAAAACCTATTCTAGCAAATAATTAAAAAGGAATTTCCAAATTTTTATCTATCTCTTGCAGTTGCGCCTTGAATTTAGATTGGATTTGAGTCATACCTTCTACATTTTTAGCTTCAAACCTTGCAACTAAACATGGAGTTGTATTTGATGCTCGCAATAAACCCCATCTATCTTCATATTCAACTCGTAATCCATCAATTGAAATTAACCGCGCTTCAGGAAACACGGCTTTATTAATAAATTCATCCATAAAGCTAAATTTTCTTTCATCGAATATCGGTATTTTGATTTCTGGAGTATTAATACTATTCGGTACTAAAGAAAACTGCGAACTAATATCCAACCCAGTTCGACTAACTATTTCTAACAAACGTGCCGCACTATAAAGCGCATCATCAAAACCATACCATCTGTCTTTAAAGAAAATATGCCCGCTCATTTCTCCAGCTAACAAAGCATTTTCTTCACGCATAATTTTTTTAACAATCGAATGCCCTGTCGGACACATACGCGCCTCACCGCCATTATCATTAATAACTGCAGCCAAGTTACTTGAACATTTAACATCAAAGACTATTTTGCCACCAGGATTATCTGCAAGAATATGTGGCGCGTATAACATCATTAATCTATCAGGCCAGATTATTTCCGACTTATTAGTTATTACACCAAGTCTATCGCCATCACCATCAAATGCTAAACCAATATCAGCATTATGTTGGCTAACGGCCTCATTTAAATCAATTAAATTTTCTTGCACTGTAGGATCTGGATGATGATTTGGGAAATTACCATCAACATCGCAATATAATTCAATAACTTCAAGACCTAAAGCACGTAAAAGACGTGGCGCAATAACCCCAGCAACACCATTGCCACAATCAACCACTACTTTTAAAGGCCTAGAAATTTTAATGCCGCTTACAACTCTACGTTGATAATCTTCCAAAATATTATATTTTTTATATTCACCAGCACCTATGATTGATTTTAACGATTTTACAATCTCATAAAGTTTTTCAATGTCTTCTAAAACAAGAGTTTTACCAGCTAACACCATTTTCAGGCCATTATACTGAGATGGATTATGACTACCAGTCACCATCAACCCGCTATCAATTCCATATGTATGCGTTGCGTAATACATAATCGGTGTAGGAACCATACCTAAATCAACAACATTTATCCCGCTATCTAATAAACCTTGCACCAAAGCTTTAGTATAATTGACACTGGTTATACGGCCATCTCTCGCAACTAAAACATCTTGGCGTTGTAAATCACGTAATTTAATACTAATGGCTTTTCCAATGCTATAATATACATCCTCGTCCAATTGTTCATCAACTAAACCACGAATATCATATGCTCTAAATACACTTTTACTAACAAGTTTATGAGTGTAAGTCATTAATTTCTCCCAGAACTTCCAAAACCGCCTTCACTACGTTCGGTTGCAATAAACTCATCAACTATTTGAAAATTAGCACGAACTATTGGTAAGAAAACTAATTGCGCAATTCTATCACCAGGATTAATTGTAAAATAATCATCACCTCGATTCCAACAAGAAACTTTTAGTTCCCCTTGATAGTCAGAATCAATTAGCCCAACTAAATTTCCAAGCACTATTCCATGCTTATGACCAAGGCCTGACCGTGGCAAAATAACCGCAGCTAAGTTTGGGTCTTGTATATAAATGGCAATCCCTGTTGCTAATAACTGCGTTTCTTTAGGAGCAAGCTGAATTGGCGCGTCACAACAAACACGTAAATCTAAACCAGCTGAACCAATTGTTGCATACTGAGGCATTTCTATGGTTTTACCAACCCGTTCATCTAAAATTTTAACTTGAACTGCTTTAGTCATCGCTATTTAACTCGCAAAGATCTTTTTCAAATATGCAATTTTGCATATATATATAAATAATTGCAAGTGGATTAGTGTTATTTAGGTTGGAATGTATCGCGCGCTTCATTATCATTATTTTTATTCTCTAAAGCCCCCTTGCTACTTTCACTCCTAAATAAACTTTTAAAATTTTGAAATGATAATGTTGGAGGAATTGTCAAAGATTTTAACTTAGAATTAAGGTCAACCAATTTAGCAGCCTCATCTTTGCTATTCACTATAGCGGCATATTGATTAGCAAGCTTTATAATATTGTTATTAAGTTTATTTGCGATTTTACTGTCATGTAAATTATCATCGTTAATACTATCTTGAGCGCTTACAATAAGCTCTTTCAGCTTAGTTTTATTCAAACCAGCCTCTGAATTTTCAACATATTCAGCCAAAGTATTCAAATTTTGTCTGGCTGAATATGTTGAATTTCGATTATCGTACCAAGCCTCAATCAGTTTTAAATCTTGTTTGATTGTTTTTGCCAATCGCATTCGCTCAGTATTTGCACTTTCTGGTAAACGGTTATATCTATTAAGTTTTTCAGCGGTAACAAATATCAAGTCATTTTTAACCTTATCGTGCATGTCCTCTACTGTGCAATCTAAGCACTTAGTTCTACAAGAAGAAATTTCTTTAATTGTATTTTGATAAGATTCAAGCCCTTGTTCTTCCAAATACCTACTTAACTTTAGAAGATTTAAATCCATAATGCCTTTATCTAAAGTTTGTAACTTTGTAATTAAAAGCTCTTTTTGCTCATTATCATTATTTTCACATGCTTTGCCATAATCAATTGCGACATCAACAACTGGGCTAGATAATAATTTTTTAGCAGCGTCAATATCATCTTCTGTCACATCCTTATTTTGTAATCTAGATACTAAAGTTGTTATTTCGCGATTTGTTTTAACTATCAACTCTTGCAGAGCTATCTGAATATCTTGGTCTTTAATATATTCTTCTGTGTATTTAAGGAGCTCGTTTAAATTATTAAGTTCATTATGCATTTGTACAATCAAATTAATGGGACTATTAAGATGCACATCAATTTTATAAGCCTCCCCTGTGTCTGCTATAGCTCGTTTCGTAATACTTAACCTCGACCTCTCTTCTTCTACCAAACTTGTTAAAACTACATCATTTTCCACTAATAAACTAAATGTTGCTAATTTTTCATCCATTATGTTAATCACGGTATTTGCTGCTTCTAATATGAGATCTGTAGTATTATTGTCTATTTGGATAGCTAAAAAATCTTCCATTTTAGAATCAGCATTATGGTTCATGCTCATAAACTCACGAATTACCTCATCTTCATATATTCTTTTTTGTAAATTAGCAATGGCTGCATCAATAACTGCGATCTTTTCTGCATTGTTTAAAGTACCTTTATACATTTCTAATAACTCTTTAGCATTTCTAGCTAGGAAAGTTTGCAACTGTACTTCAGCATACAGTTGTTGCGTAGTTTTACGTTCAATTACCTTAATATCAAAAGATTCAGTGGTTATTGGGCGTGCATTTAATGTTTGTATTGGACTAATTACATCATTATAAAAATTTGTGTGTTCTACTTTTCTTTTAGCGTTCTCATCCTTATTCTCTTGAGATAATGTATGAAATTTAGAGTCTTCAATAAAAGAATACAAAAGATTATTATTATGACTATATGGCAATACCTTTCCGTCTTCAAAATCAAAGCTTCCTAATTTTTCTTGAGGTATTTCATTTAGCGCCCACCCACTACCAGTTGTATTTCCATATATAAAATATCTAGGTGGCTCAACGTCACTTAATTTAATTAAAGTAAGTTTTTTCTCAAGTTGAGCACGTGCAAGTTTAGGATTAGATAGGCTTTTCATCTCCATATCCAAACCAACTCTTGCATGTTTAGCATTATTAATATCTTGTAATTTTTGACAATAACAGGCTCGAACAGCCTTCACTACGGCATACGCCAACTCCTGTCGCGCCTCAGCTATTTTTTGTTCCTCACTTAAACTTGGGTCATTTGATTTCAATTTTTTGATTAATTTATCATAACTACCAGGCATTGAATTATTAAGTAATTTTTTGGCGTAATCATTTAAATCAGTTTTTGTGTCATTTAATAATAATTCTGCAGCAGCAATGTTTATATTTATCATTCGTTCATCAAGATTTTTAACATCAGCCTTCGCGAGCCCATACTCAGACTCTCCATCTACCTCATTCATTATGTCCGGACGTAATTCAATTTCATCAAACATTCGGCTAATATCTATCCCAGATTTTTCGTGAGTTTTATTGGCATTTTTTGAACTTTTAAACATGCCAAATGCCCGTTTAAAAAAATTTTTGGATGAATTTTGAGACTTGGATTCATCGGTGCCTATTACATTAAGTATCCATTTTTGAAAAAAATTAGGGGCATTTGCGTCAGTTTTAGATTGCGTGGTTTTGCCATGCAAATACGCTGACGATTCGCCTTTTGCATATGCATCCAACTTTGATGCAAAAATTTTTGGGAAAAACGACTTAAACTCTGTTTTTTCTGAATGGTTTTCCATAAAGAACTTTGTTAATAAATATATCTAAATTATAACATGATAGTCAATATGCGTACAATTTATTCTCACAAAGGTGAATTACAATAAAACCCTGGTGTCCAAACCTAAAACCCGCTAAAATCTAGCTTAGATTAAACATCCTATATTAAAATTATGAATAAAAACGATATAGATAAAGCTTATATTAGCCCATATGACAAATTAATTTTCGAATTTGACGCAACGCATCCAAAATCAGAATCGCAATTAAAAGAAATAAATAAACACAAACGCATTGCAAGATTACGTGATAATGCTGAAAATCGACAAGAAAATACTATTTGGGAAGAATTTTAATGGCAATTTGGTATAAGCCCATTACAATTGAGCAAATTAATGATCGCAGCAAGAATACTTTATCGGATTTTTTGGGAATTAACTTCACAGAAATAACTGATAACTCAATATCAGCACTTATGCCTGTTACAAATAATCTCAAACAACCAGTTGGTATAGTTCATGGCGGGGCAAATGTAGTCTTAGCTGAAACACTCGCGAGTACCGCGGCCAATTATGCTGTTGATTTGGAAAATTATTATTGCGTTGGCCTAGAAATCAATGCTAATCATATTCGCGCAGTTCGAGAAGGAACTATATACGCCATTACAACCCCAATTCACATTGGTAAAACAACTCAAGTTTGGTCAATTGAACTGACCAATGATGAAGGAAAAATTACTTGTATTTCTCGCATGACTGCTTGCGTTATTAAACGTTGAAATTGGATTCAGTAATTATATTGAGCTGGGATTCCCGGATTACGCTGCGCTTCATCCAGGCTACAATTATAAATATAGCGTAGCCCAAATAAAGCGGAAATCATCCCGTCAACAATCACAAACTTCCAACGTAGCCTGGATGAAGCGCAGCGTAATCCGGGAAATTATTTCCCATCCTACCCCAATAACAAATGAAACAACCCATAGAATATAACGGTCAAAATAGAGGCTGCAGGCAATGTAATAATCCATGATGTGAATATATTACGTATAACTATTAAATTCAAAGCGCCAATACCTCGTGCCAAACCAACTCCAAGCACTGCGCCAACTAAAGTTTGAGTTGCTGATACAGGTATTCCTAAGCTCGTTGCAAAAACAACGGTCGTCGCTGCTGCTAAAGTTGCCGCAAAAGCCCGGCTTGGTGTTAATGCTGTAATTGAACTGCCAACAGTTTCAATAACTTTTCTTCCGTAAAGCAAAAATCCAATCACAACTCCTGAGCAAGCAAATATAACTATCCAAATAGGATAGCCTGCTGTACTAAAATCATGTTGAACATCGATTGCCAAACTATAAATAATAGTCAATGGCGCAGACGCTAACGCAACATCATTAGAACCATGCGCAAACACCATAGCACAAGCAGTCACAGCCATTAATACCGCAAAATGCTTCTCTATTTGATTAAAATAATCGCGCCGCTTCATATCTGCTTTTTCTGGAATTTTAGTGATGACAAACATTCCAAAAACCATAATTAACAAACTAGTTAATAACATTATTAACGAACTAGTAGTCCAAGATAGTTTTACACCAAAATGATTTAACCCTTTAAAAACAACAAATACTGATAAAATACACCCCACCAAAAACAGATATACAGGAATATAAGTCTTGGCTTTTAACAATGGATTAGGTTTGATAAAAATTGTCTGCTGAATTGATAAAAATAAAAAATATCCTGAAACTCCCGCGATCAGCGGCGAAGTTATCCAGCCAATCGCAATATGCGAAACTTGCTGCCAATGAATTGATCCAACCCCAAGCACTACTGTTCCAAATCCAACCATTGAACCAACTAAAGCATTAGTTATTGAAACTGGGAATCCCAAGTAACTTGCTAAATTCATCCATAAAGTACACGCAAACAAAAGCCCAAGCATACCTTCGATTAAAGTTAATGGTGAATTAGATAATTCTTCTATATTTATTATCCCATCACGCATGGTTGCGGTTACATCATTACCGCCCAAAAGAGCACCAGCAAATTCAAAAAATATCGCAATCAACAAAGCTTGACGTACAGTTATGGCTTTTGAGCCCATAGTTGTACTCATAACATTCGCAAGATCGTTTGCGCCAACCCCAAATGTCATCATAAAACATAATACAGTTGCGGTAATTATATATAATAAAGAATGTTCCATAATCCTACCTAGCAATAAGGATTTGCAAACGAGAACCTACTGTTTGCGCGTGTTCTGCCAAATCTCCTATCCACTGCACGATTTTATATAAAAATATAACTTCAACCGGAGGAATTTTGTGCTCAATTAAAAAGACTCTATGTCTAATATCTGTAAGTTTTAAGTCGCAATCATGCTCTATCTTATCCAAAGTTACAATCATCTCATTTACGACTTTAACTTCATTGCCTCTAAAGCCAGTTTCCAGCAATTCATCTAATTCATTAATGGCTTTACAAGCTTGTTTTGCAGCATCTAGGCAGCGAGTAACAAACGGTAATAATACCTCTTTTAATTCATTTGGTATAAGCATTTTCCGACTTACAATCAAATTAGCTATATCCTGTGCCTTATTCGCAATTTTATCTTGTACTCGCAATAACTCTAACAAATCAGTACGCGAAACCGGCAAAAAGAGGCCTGTTGGCAAATTAAGGCGTAACTCACGCTTTATAACATCCGCCTCTATTTCTAAAGCTGAAATACCATCTCGAATTTTAGTAGCTTCTTCCCAATTATGCGCCAAAACCGCTTCAAAAAAAGGCAATAACTGTTTAGCGCACAAATATGTCTTATGCATATGTTGCTCAATTGGTTTAATTGGCGAAGGACCAAACATATTGAATATATTACCCATACTAAAATATCCATATAAGTTAATTTTGGTTAATTGTATCTAATAATTGCTTAAACATACAACTAATGTTCATAAAATATCTCTTTTTTTCCATGCTCTCCTGATCTTGTTTAATCTTTTTGATTAAAAATTCCATCTTGAGATCTCTTGATATACAAAGTAATTGCCATTATGACATAAATATAATAAAATTAGGCACTTTCAATGTGGTTCATAAATCCTGAATCAGGAGTTATTATGCGTCTAATTGCATTATTAATTGTATTTATAACCAGCTTGCCATCATTTGCTACTACTATTAACTATCCGGTGAGCCTTGGCGGCACTACTATTAATATTCAACAAACAATATTCAAAACCGGCAAAACCTTTATTCACCTTCATCAAAATGAAAATACTGCATTATTAGCAGCAAAAAAATATATCAAAGAATATGGTGGAAGTTTAATAACCTTAAAACATAAAGGCACAAGAAACATAACCTTTACTATGCATAGAAAACACTATGAATTCGATCCTAATAGGATTTACACTGACGCTGGAATTAAAGCAACATTAAATGAATATGGCAATTATGATAAGCCCGCTCATTTAGAAGTAAGAAAATTAGCAAAAAAGATATCAAGCCTACTCCCAAAAGGAAAAATAATTGCCGTACATAATAATGAAAACTATTCTTTTAAAAACTATTTTCCAGGGCATAAGAATGCAAAAGATGCGGCATTATTAAACTCAGAAAAAAAACGTTTTTATCGAAATTTTTTCTTAGTAACAAGAAAACAAGAACACAAACGGTTAGCAAATAAAAGATTCAATAGCATCCTCCAATCAACAGATGCCGAAGATGATGGTTCCTTATCCATTCTCCTCAAAGACCGAAATTATATTAATATCGAAGCTGGCTATAACCAGCTAAAAACGCAAATCAATATGATAAAAAATGCGTAAATATATTTATGAAAATTTTAAGCTTAATTTGCCGTTATTAAAATCACGTCATATACTTTATATACATAAATAACAATAAGGCATGATTATGAAGAAGGTAGTTTGTGCTATTTCGATACTTTGCTTGTTGCAACTATTGAATGGCTGTGCCAAGGATACAGTTCAATTCGAGGACTCTCCAGACTATGCTGACTATAGTCCAGGATATACTGGGTATACAGTTGGTTATGATGGTTATGGGGATTATGATGATGGATACGGCCCATCATTTTGGAATCCTAGATATTATTTCTATTCTGGGCAAAATTATGGGTATTCTAGAAACGTTAGATAGTTTTGACTAGAACTCTTGAACTTGTTGGGCTTTGCAGCCCAACAAGTTCTGCTTTTTTTAAGATTATATACCAACATGCCTCTTCAAAACGTCCAACTCCTGCTTCAATACATCCAACTCGTCCAAAAGCTCCAAAACTAACACTACCCCAGCAGCATTTAAATCCAAATCTTCCTGTAAACGCAAGGCTCGCATAATTCTTTCAAACATTTGCTTATCAAACTCTAATTGCCGATTTGCATAAGATATTTTAGGAATTAAACCATTTTCCAAAATTTCAAGCAGTTTTTGCTCAGGAATATTGTATACTTCGCATATTTCAATAAAGGAAACTTTATAGTCATCAAGCAGCACACCAACCATCACCGTATTTTTTTCCATGTTAACTCTCCATTTTTGCACGAGGATTAAATGGCATTTTTTGCGCCATTGACTCATAAAAGGCTTTATCTTGATCGTTATTTGCTGCAGGTGTAACTATTTTCAACAAAATATATTGATCTCCTTCACCTTTATCAGATAAACCTCGACCTTTTAAACGTAAAGTCTGTCCACCCTGCGAGTTTTCTGGAATCTTTAAATCTACTTGCCCTCCTAATGTTGGCACTTTTATTTTTGCACCTAATGCTGCCTCCCAAGGAGTAATCGGCAAAGTTAAATATATATCTTTATCTACAACATCAAAAATCGAATGCTTCTCAATATTAACCTCTATATATAAATCTCCAGCTTTTCCACCATGGATAACTGCAGGCCCACCTTTGCCTTCTAAGCGAATCTTTTGACCTGACTTAATCCCTTTCGGTATTTTTATTCGAATTTTTTGATGACCTTTAGTCCCACCATGTGTTGGAATTTGTACTTCTTTAACAACTCCAGCAAAAGCTTCTTCCAAACTAATATTTATCGAGCCTTGGATATCAGTACCTTTAGGACTATGTTGCTGCTTAAATCCACGATTAAAAATTGATGCAAATAAATCTTCATCAAATCCGCCAGCAAAATTCTGCGCACCAAATCCATCATTATCAAAACCTTGCTGATAATATTGATATTGTTGACCACCATGACCACCAGCTTGCTGATTCATCCCTTCAGTGCCAAATTGGTCATACATTTTACGCTTTTCAGGATCGCGTAAAACCTCATAAGCCTCGCCAAGTTCTTTAAATTTATCTTCGGCCGTAGGGTCATCTTTATTTAAATCAGGATGGTATTTGCGAGCCAATCTACGATAAGCGGTTTTAATATCTTTCTCTGAGGCATCACGCGCTAACCCCATCACTTTATAATAATCTTTACTCATAATTAATCCATTAATTTCCTAGTCATGCATAATTTGTTCTATATAACGCCTGCAAGTTAAAGGCTTATCAAGATAATTTATAAACTGCTTAGTACCACCTGTCCCAGTAATAACCAGTGAACCATATTGTAAAATACTACCCAATATCGATTGTCTAATATCAACACTTTCAATTTTATTTAAAGCAATATCTAATGTCTGCCTTACAAAAATCCCGGTGCATAAAATAACTTGTTTCTTCTTAATAGTTAAATATGAACACTGATAAGTAAGCAATACAACAACTTCCCAAAAAATCGCAACTGCAACTAAACCCATCCCTGCTTTGTAAAGAGGCTCTAATTTAACGCTAATATATAATCCTACCCCCATAAGAATTATTGGCCAAATAAACAAGATCCAATGGAGCCTTGCTTGATAAATAATAGCATTTGCCTGGTTATTTTCTGCCATAATAAAATTATCCTATAAATACAAATTACAAATTGATGTATATTATCCAGAAAAAACCAGCTAAAATCTACATAATAAATATACAACTTAATTTTGACCCATGCTCCATATAAGCAAATGCTTCAATCAAAGCATCACCAACATTCAATCTGAAGCAGTAAAACTGCATGAACTACAAAAGGTAATATTAAACTATTTACCTAACGAAATGCAAAACACCTGTAAAATCGCAAGCTTTAATAATGGTTGTTTAATTTTAAATGTTGACGATGCCGTATGGGCATCACAATTACGTTTTATGCTTCCAGAAATACGCGATAATTTGAGAAAAAATCATAATCTTTACCAATTATCTAGTATAAAAATCAGCATTAATCGTGAAAAATTAATTAACCAAACTAAAAAAAATCACAGGTCACACTCTAAACCATCCCCTTGGAGTGCGCTATTAAAATCTTTATTATCTAATACAGATTGATTAAACAAACTACCACAAAATATCATCAAAAATTTGTATAAAATGCTAAAAATATGTTATTATCATACCGTTTGATTTTCATTAACTTTTGTAGAGAGTATTACTATGAGTACAGAGCTACAATTATCTTCTTTTGGCCTACCTATAGGCAGCTTAGATGCTTACATTCATCGCGTTAGTCAAATTCCTATGTTAACTCAAGAAGAAGAATATGAATTTGCTTCCCGTGTTCAAAAAGATGGAGACCTAGAGGCAGCTAAATCATTAGTTTTAGCGCATTTACGCTATGTAGTGCGTATTGCTCGTGGATACTCTGGTTATGGTTTGTCTTTAAGTGATTTAATTCAAGAAGGTAACGTCGGGTTAATGAAAGCTGTGAAACGCTTTAATCCAGAAATGGGAGTAAGACTTGTATCTTTCGCTATTCATTGGATAAAATCAGAAATACACGAGTTTGTAATTCAAAATTGGCGCATAGTAAAAACCGCGACTACCAAAGCACAGCGCAAGTTGTTTTTTAACCTTCGTCAAATGAAAAAACGCTTAGGGTGGGCAAGCAAGGAAGAAGTGGCCGCTATCGCTGAAGATTTGGGCGTTGAATGTTCGGATGTTTTAGAAATGGAGCGGCGTCTAAACGCTATGGATGAAGCTTATGATTCAACAGCGGTTACTGACGATGAGCAATCATATAAACTATCTCCAGCTGAATATTTACATAACTCAAATGATAATCCAGCCTATATTTACGAACAAGAAAGTATGTCTTGCGAGCATAATGATAAGTTATTTTCTGCAATTGCGACCCTAGATGAGCGAAGTCAAGATATTCTTAAAAAGCGCTGGTTAAGTGATGACAAATCGATAACCCTACATACTTTAGCTAGTCAGTACGGTGTATCAGCCGAGCGCGTGCGCCAACTAGAAAAAAATGCTTTGAAAAAATTACGCGAATCATTTTCAAAATAACTCATACGCCTACAAGTAGGCTATTTAGAATATCCTTTGGGATTCTCAAAAGATATAGTTTCCTGATTTGTATATGCTTTTTGCATTAACATGGATTATCTGCTTATCAAAAAGCTCCGCTTCCTTACGGGCGCGGCTCTGATTTCAAATATTTTCTGGCTGCGAAGCGTGCGCCGAACCAGCCAATGAATATTGCAACTGAAATTAATAAACCACACGCAGCCATCGATAACCCTGCGGTCTCATATGATATTGCATATGTTGATAATAAATCATTAATTTGTTCTCGCATATTAATTAATATGTAATTAACAAATACTATCGTCAATAATGCAGACAATAATCCGTATAAAATACCGATGTATAAATAAGGCCGACGAATAAATTTATCACTTGCGCCGATAAATTTTAAAACCGATATTTCATCAACTCTATCACTGATTATTAACCGCAAAGAATTGGCTATTACCAAAACTAAAGCCATCACAATCAAAAAAATTACCACTTTGAAAATATTCGCAATTACCTCTAAAAACAATGAGATACGTTTTATAGATTCCATATCCATCTTAGCAGATTCTACATTTGTATATGATTTTAAAACATTATAAAGTGCAATTAATTTAGCGCTGCTATCAACAGAAGAACTAGGTATAACATCTATAGCTGCAGGGAGTGGATTGGTAGATAAATAACCAAGTATATCCTGCATGCCTAACTCATCTTGCATAATTATCAAAGCATCTGCCGAGGAACGTAAGGTTGCCTCACCGACCCCATCTGTTGCAATCACCTGCTCTAATAAATCTTGCTCCTCGCTTTCCATTGTTGGAACATTAAGATACAAAGTAATTTGCTTACTATTATGCCAATCCAAATCTGTACTATGCATAATATTACTTAACATACCAAAGATAGCAGATAAAGATAGCATTACCACTATTGTAAAAATAGTCATGCTAGTCGCAAGCCAATTTTTTCTGACAATGCGTAAACTACCCTTAAACGCATCTCTCTGAAAATCAAACCAAAAACTTAATTTATTCAAGCTATCCGGCCTCCTTTCAGTACAACTATACGATTTTTACTTTTAGCTATTAACGCCAAATCATGAGTCGCAATCAATGCTGATACGCCAGCTTGATTTAAATTTGAAAAAATATTCATAACTTCTGTGGCTAATTCAAGATCTAAGTTCCCTGTTGGCTCATCAGCTAAAAGTAAATCTGGCTTATGCACAATAGCCCTGGCTATACCAACTCTTTGCTGCTCTCCGCCAGACAAATGCTGCGGCAACATTTTCTCTTTATTCAGAAGACTTACCATATCTAACGCGGCATGCACTCTTTTTTTAACTATCGCAGAGCTAACTCCTTGAATTTGCAAAGGTAAAGCAACATTGGCAAACACATTTCTATCTTTTAATAAATGTGGAGATTGAAAAATTATACCAATATTCCGGCGATATTTTGGATAATGTTTATGCTTTAACTTATTTAAGTCATAACCATTAACTATGATGCTACCTGCAGTTGGGCGTTCATTCATCGCAATCAGACTAATCATTGTACTTTTACCAGCACCAGAATGACCAGTAAGAAAAGCCATCTCGCCTTTTTCTAATGAAAAATCAATTTGACTTAATGCATCAAAACCGCCTAAAAATTTTTTACTAACTTGTTTGAATTCAATCATTTTCAAATATTGCATCTACAAAGTAATTTGCATCAAAAGGCCGCAAATCATCTATTCCCTCACCAATTCCGATAAATCTAAATGGTATATCTAAGGCATTAGCAATAGCAAATAAAATACCGCCTCTTGCCGTGCCGTCTAGTTTAGTTATCGTAATCCCACTTACTGCAACTGCATTATGAAACTGTTGTGCCTGATTTAAGGCATTTTGTCCTATACTTGCATCCAAAACTAACATTATTTCATGTGGAGCAGTATCATCTAATTTTTCAATAACTTTTTTAACTTTTTTTAACTCTTCCATTAAATTATTTTGCGTATGTAATCTGCCTGCTGTATCTGCAATTAATATATCTATACCACGAGCTTGAGCTGCTTGCATAGCATCATAAATAACAGAAGCACTATCAGCCCCTGTATGCTGTGCAATAACTGGAATAGAATTCCTTTCGCCCCATGCTTGTAATTGCTCAACTGCAGCCGCACGAAACGTATCCCCTGCGGCAAGCATTACCTTTTTACCTTGTTGCTTAAATTGCTTTGCAAGTTTACCAATGGTTGTAGTCTTACCAGCACCGTTAATACCCACCATTAAGATAACATAAGGCTTTTTAGAAGTATCTATAATTAAGTGCTCTTGTCTTGTTAGTAATAGTTCTTTCAAATATTTACGCAAGTGTTCAAAAATGGCTTCACTATTTCCTAAGTGCTTACGCTTTAGCTCACTTTTCACATCATTTAAAATCTTGCTAGTTGCATCTATGCCTAAATCTGCAGAAATAAGCAGTGACTCTAACTCCTCGAGTAAATCAGCATTTATCTCTTTTTTACCTAAAAGTAAATTAGCAATACTATCGCCAATTCCAATTTTGGTTTTTTTAAGACCCTGTTTAAATTTAGCAAAAATACTAACTGTCTTCTGAGCATTATCTACAATATCTTGTTGCTCATCAACGCCTGGAATCTCTGCTTCGACAACATTCGCATCAGGTTTGTGATTTTTCTTTAACCATTTAATCATTGTTTAAATCTATACAAAAAAAAACTAATATGGCATTATACCACTTCAATAGCTGAAATGTATCCTCTTGTGCAAGAATCTATATACATAATTGGCGGAAAATACCGCAAAAAGAAAATAAACTTTCCAGACATTCCTAATTTACGGCCAACTACCAACCGCATTCGCGAAACTCTCTTTAATTGGTTAATGCATGATATTCGCGGTACGACATGTTTAGACGCATATGCAGGTAGTGGTGCTTTGGGCCTTGAAGCTATATCTAGGGGGGCTTCCAACCTAACATTGATCGAAAATAATGCAGATATATATAAAGGATTAAAAAAAACCGTAGCAACTTTTTCTGGAGAAAATATTGAAATAATCAAAGCTGATATTGAGACATATTTAAAAAATTCAGCAAAAGTTTTTGATATTGTTTTCCTCGACCCGCCATTTAGTCAACCATTTCCGGAAAATTGCGTAAATCTTCTCGCTAATAATAATGTTATGGCGCAAGGCGGCTTGCTGTATGTAGAATATAATTCTCCTGTCAATCTAAATCCTGAAATTTGGCAAAATCTTAAAGTTAAACGCGCAGGCCAAGTTACTTATGCGTTATATAAAAAACTAGTATATTGTAAAATTCTACCTTGACAAGAGCTTCTGCTCCTGTTTCAATCTCTTAAATGATAATAATATTGCGAAGCATATAAAAAAACCATGACTAAGAAATTCATAGTGCTTTTTTTATCCATAATGATGATAGGAGCCTGCACAAGCGTTACCTTCAAAAGACCGCCGTATAACGATCCTAGTGATGATGCTTCTATAAAGCTCGCTGAAGCCGCTAACTCAGTTAGTGACTCTATGATGCAAATGGCCAAAACAGAAAAAATATTAACCCCTCCACAAGGAGACAATACCCTAACTATACCAAACACTAACAATTTAAACGCACATGCGTCCGTTGACTGGTCTGGGCCTATCGCCGAACTTACCAAAAGAGTCGCCGATGCCGCTGATTACAGATTGCGTATTATAGGAACTGAGCCGGCAATCCCAGTATTAATCAGTGTTAATCTTAAAGATCATAGTTTAGGTGACATATTAAGAAATATTGATTATCAAGCAGCAAATAAAGCTTCTATTCATGTTTATCCAAATAATAAGGTTGTTGAATTAAGATATGCTAATTCTTATTCGTAAAACGTACGTCGTATGCCTATTATTACTTGCATCATGTGCGAGTGTTAACCAGCAATCAAAAACCGCTGTTAATACTGACACGTTAGAAGGTTTGCAAGCCATGGCTAACTCATCCAAACCAAATATTAACGGCAACCCTAAAGGTAATAAATTCAGAGAAACAGCTTTAAAAGAAACAGCTTTAAGCATCGGAGCTCAAGCTGGTCTTGCCTCGCGCGCTAAAACTATTGATAATGAATTAGTTAAAGCAACCAGGCATTTAGACGCAATTTATGATTTCAATGCTTTACTCTTAGATAATAATGTATTGCCACCAGTTTTAGTTGAAGGACGCAATACGTTTAATTTAGCCAATTTACAAACAATTCGCATTTCAGATCGTACATACAAAGTTATCAAACAAGCTCATTTTGTCACAACTCCACCAGGATGGCGCCAGTATCTATGGATGGATTATGCGAAACCTGAACCACCACATGCAAGCTTATTACCTAAAAATAAAGATGAAAAACTTATTTGGTATGCATATATTGAAAAAGGTTGGCAACAAGGAGTTGAGCAAGCTAACACCATTCTTGAAGAAAATATTGCGCGTATCAAAGAAGATTTTATAGGAATGATTTTATATCGCAAATTACTGGCTATGAATATGGTATCCGCTCCATACGTATCCCATACAGATTTAGGTATAACAGGCGATGGCAATGAAATCCATATCGATGATCGTGTATTACGTATTACAGCACTCCCAGCACTTAACACCAACAGCGCTGAATGGCGCGCTGCGATATCCAAAAATGAAAATAGACTTGAGCATCTTAATGAATTAGAAGAAAACATTAGGTCAGCCGAAATAAAAATAACTAATTCCTGGACTCCAGTTATTGACCCTGTAACATAATAGATTCCTGCCTCGCCGGAATAACAGAATTAGAGAAAATTATGAGTGAATATTTAATGAAAGATGAACCAACACGGTTCACTCCAGTATTTATGGATAAAATGTTAGAGCATACTCAACTTTTAGACGCATCAGATATCACAATTCAAACTGGTTCACCTATCTATGCTGAAATCTATGGAAGGTTATATAAAGTTACTAACCGCCCACTATCAAATACCGAGCTAGGTGATTTAATTAATTCAATATATGGACCGAATGCAACAACTCAGCTTCTTGCGGGTAAAGACATAGATACGCATTATGAGTTTCGACCAAACCGCGGCATACGTTTTCGGTATCGGGTTAATGGCACAGCTTGTATGGTCGATGGACATGATTCTATCCAAATTACGCTAAGAACTATACCAAGCACACCGCCTAAACTTGAAACCATGAATTTACCTGAAAATATCTTAGAAGCCATTGCACCTCAAGAAGGCATTGTATTTATTACTGGCGCAACTGGTTCCGGTAAATCAACCTTACTAGCTTCAATTATTCGCGATTTAATCGAAAAAGAAGACTCAAACCGTAAAGTATTAACATATGAAGCGCCTATTGAATTTGTTTATGATGAAATAGAAACGAGCTCCGCCATTGTTAGTCAATCAGAAATTCCAAGACACTTACCATCGTTTGCTGAAGGTGTACGCAATGCTCTACGCCGTAAACCAAGACTTATCATGGTTGGAGAGTGCCGGGACACTGAGACCATTAGTGCAGCGCTTGAAGCAGCTTTAACTGGTCATCCTGTATATACAACTTTACATACATCAGGAGTAGCAGAAACAATGCGCCGCTTAGTGACATCATATGCAGGCGAAGAACGTCTAGGACGCACTATTGATATCCTTGAAACAATCCGCCTTTGTATATGGCAAAAACTAGTCCCAACTGTGGATGGCAAACGAGTAGCTTTAAGGGAATATTTAGTTTTTGACGAAGAAGCTCGTGACTTTTTACTAGATAGTGACCCAAATGAAATAACCACTACCACAAGAAAATTAGTACGTCAACGCGGTCAATTAATGACTAAAGATGCCAGAGAAAAATATGAGCAAGGCATAATTAGCGAAAGAGTATATAAACTAATAGTCGCTGGCGCTAAAGATGAATATAAATAGCCTATAGGGCTTACGCAAAACGCAGAGATCTGGGTTTTGCGTAAGTCCTGGCCTATTCTAACCTTTGCCAACGTCACCACCAGAGCCCTTACCAGCACCAACCAAGACGCTTTCAGCCACGCCCATAACTGTTCCGCCGGTCTTCATGCTGCCTTTACCAGTTTCTTGACCAGCTTCTTTGACTTGTCCTCTAGCATCTTCTGACCATTGCGCAGTTTCTTGACCATAAGACTCGCCTTGCGAACCAATCCAACGCAAAATCTTATCTGGCAACGTATGAATTAGCGTAAATGATTTTTGCACAACCGTTAAATAAAGACTCGTATATGTAACTAAACAGAAGAAAGATGCATATATCGCAGACCAGTTATAATATGGACTAGATTGACTAGCACCAGCTTGATTTGAAGTATTACCTTGGCTAAAATTAACGCCTCCAGAAAAGCCATTATCCCCAGTTTCAGGTAATAAAAACTGCATAATATTTACAAATCCACTGTTTAAAATAAAGATTGTCACATAGCTTAATGAAATAGAACCTACATAACCTATTGTCATCATTGCTGGACGTAAGAATACATTTATTAAAATCATAACCGCTTGCTCGGCCTTACCTAAGGCATCATGTCCTTCCGGATGACTAACACCTAAAGCAACTATCGGACCTGCAACCATAGCTTCAAAAACCGCCATTATCCAAGCTATCGATCCAAACGTAAATATCATATAAGGGATAAACGGCGCATAATAGGCATCTATCCAACCGACGGATACCATGACCCCCATCCAAGAAGCTAAAAATGGTAAAACCAAGAATACCGCAAGAATTGCGAAACCACTTATCATACCAAATATTACGGAAAACGTAATAAGATTTAACCAAATGTCAACTGAAGCATTAATAAATGCTGACCCCATATAAGCTAATGCTATAATTGGATGAATCATCGTAGTTTCAAGTAATTGCACACCATTATTAAATATAATCATTAGCTGATTCAATGGAATATATAAAAATGTCTGCAATAACAAATTGAATACACTAACAATAAAACTAATAAAGACGTTCACAATTCCGCGGAAAATGTCATTATAAAGTCCATCTAAAATAAATTTATCAACACAAGCTAAAAATGGGATACGGCACTTAAAGCTTTTCTTTGGAAAACTTAACAAAGTTGTTCCAGCTTGAATATTAAAATTCATTTTGAATTCTGGAGTTTCAAGTCCAGGTTGTCCTGGCAAATGCACTAAAGCCCCATTAGTTATATAACCATATGTTGTTGATGAGTATTTATCTGTATTAGCTACAGCGTCTGTATCAACTGATGGCGTTATGGAATCCCCCAAAAACCTACCATCCATTAGTTCAGCCAGATTAGTTACGCCTGTAGTATCACCTTGAAAAAAAGTACATAAATTTGTTGTGCAATCACTATTAAATGGATCACTTAGAAAGTACTCAATATCAAAATCTGAATTCGAAAGACCTGCTGTACTATCTACTAAGTCAGAATTAGAAGTAACCATACCATTTAAATAAACTAAATTAAAAAAATACGACCCAGCCATAATCCAACCTTGCTCTTCTGATGTCGCAATAAATTCTTTTAACTTATTTCCTTCTTCAGTTTGCTGAGTCATTAAATTTAATGCTGGCAACATAAGTCCATTATAATCCGCAATAGCATTTTGAAATTCAAAACCTGTAAAACTTAAGGTTTGATTATCACCACCTTGATCAGCACCCCAACCAATACAACTACTCGATGGTGTACTACATGCCGTGCCAGAATCTAATAATGGTATACCGAATTGATTTGTAGCAACATCACTATAACTTGTCGTATCTGTAGTTCCACTTGTAACTATCTCTGGATCATTATCAATCATTTCAGAAGCAACAGATGTAAAATCTGTATACATTTGCTGCAGAGCAACTGCCCTAGACTGTCTGGTTGTATCTATATCAGAACAACTTAAAGTTGAACTACCTGAAAGATCTGGGTTAAATTCGTTCCACTGGATTTTACCACATGAACCATTTAAATCTTTATAGGGCTCATCTGTGAAATTAGGCATAGTGACAGATAAAGTAGTAGCCGTACTATTATATGCATAATCAGCATCGCAAGCTGATATAAAATTTTCATTTTCCTTATCAACAACATTTACTGTACTAATAAAATCCGGTACGGAGTTTTCACAAAAGTACACCATATCAGGATCTGCTGTATCACTTTCCATATTTGCATCTGAACAAGGTCCAGAATCACTTTCTGCTTGTTGTAACAAAGCTTTACGCTGGGCTTCTAGCAATTTTTGTAACCCGCGCATGCAAACTTCGCCACTCAAAATTATTTGTGCTCCAGTTGAAATATCAACAATCGCGTCATTATTGGAGCTTGTAGTAGAATTCATACTTTGCTGTGCTTTCATGATAGAACCACCGCGATTTAGATAATCAAGAGCAGCATTCCAAACTTTATCTGCAGCCCCAACACCCTGCACAACAACCCACATGATAAAAATCTGCATCAAACAATAACCTGATGCTTTAGGAATTAAAAAAGCAAGGCCAACTGTCGCCCGAATTGGAATCCAAATTGACGACCATTTTTGGCCAAGCATTTGCCCTTCATGGGCAGTGTTCATAACACCTACACTTAACGTATACATCACAACAATACCGCCTAAAGCAAGTACAGCAGCATTAAATACGCCAAACATTTCCCCCATTATCTGACTGCCAGTACCATGAAGTACCCCATCCACAATCCCGAAAATATTACCAAGAAAAATGACAGAATAGTCAGTCGAGGGAGGAGTAAAACTTAAAGAACCATCTCCAGCACAAACCAAAGTTGGCAATAACAGCATCCATAAAAAAATCCATATTTTTTTCATCGGCCACCATCCATGAAACTTTCACTAAACCACTCTTTAATAGTACACCCTAATTTACGTTTCTTAACTTGAAAATACCAAAAGTGATAACGAAAAGCTAAAGCCAAACAAACAAATGCTAAAACCACAGACACCATTACACTTAAAATTCCACCGTACAATAATTGATATAAAGAATAAACATAAAAAAATAATGCCGAAAAAAGCATTACCCTATACATACGCTTAAAGGTTATAAATTTTTTAGAAAGATCTTCTTCTGTGATGCCCATCTCCTTTATAACATCATCAAAAGGTTTAATATCTTCTTTATTAATTTTTTGAGGAATAAAAAATTTTCTAAAAATATTTAAGAAATAATATGTAATCTCCCGTGTTCGATTATAATCAACCCATGATTTATAATCGAAATACTTATCAAAAAGCACCTTAAGCTTTTTTGAATAAGGATTTATTTTAGGGGCCATAATAATTATCCTTAAAAAGTAGACATTTCTATTACTTAATATATGATATTATTTGAGAAATTGAAATGTGAGTTGCAAAATTATGCCTGATTTAAGTCATAAAGATTCATTACAATACTGGTTTGAGTATACTGATCCAATGATTTATCGTGTCATCGTTTTTCTTGAAAGCGTTGAAGAATGGACTCTTGATGGTGACCGAGATCTTGAACAAGCTATAAATGAGCTAGGTACACAACTAGATGATATTGAAGCAATTGACATGAGCAAACTTGGACATGAAGAATTATTCATCCGCCTGGCAGGAAATATTAAATCAGGACGAGGACTACGGCTTTTGCAAGCAATAGATATGGTTCACCCTGGCAGTGCATCCAAAGTTTTAGTGCACGCAGAAGAAACTAGCATGTCCGGTAATGATCCAGCTGGTTTTTTTTTAAAAAGAAATATAGTTTTTGAACGCTTACGTCTTTTATCACGAGCTTTTTCTGATTCAAGATTAAAGCTTATTGAACGCGCCATGGAGGGAGATGAATGATTAATATACGTAAAATCATCTTGGTATGTGCTTTATCTTTTAGCATGCTTGGGTTTGCTGATGAATATAGCTCGTCAGGAAGTACCTCTGAACCAGAAGATGCTTCCACAGCCCAATATATCAAAAACTTTAGTTTAAATTTTGGTTACGATCCCTCACAAGACGGTCCTACAGCTTATAATGTATTACTAGATTATACTTTATCGGTAGTATCAACTGGCCAACAAATTTTAAATGCGCTTTTTGCATCTGTTCCAGTGAATGCTTTATATAGTGAATTTACTGATAACAGCGTTTATGATGTATTTAATGCTCAAGCAAATATTATCTATAAAGATTATACTTCAACCGATGCGGCGTCTGGAATTTCAATTGTTGAAAATTTTGATCAAAAAACTTACCAAGACGACCCTGTTTCACAATATATTCTTAACTTAGTTGGTACTCCTGATTGGAGCAACTGCTCAAGCTCCTCATCAGACACTTGCTTATCGGTTGATAAAGTTATGACTACAGTTTTACAAGATGTAACTACCAATGACAAATTACCAGGAGAAACTTCTTATTTCTCTTACGACAATAACTCGAAATTTATAAGCCAACTTAACAGTAATAATTTAATTTCTCCATTACTATACTCTGCAAGTAACTCTGACTCCACTGATACTGGTTTACCTAGTGGTAATCAAATTGAACAAGCTCAAGATTTTATTCGTTATGTTACTGAATCAGTCATGCCTATAGCAACGATGACCCAATCTGACTACAGCACTCTGTTCTCCATAGCATATCCACCAACTGATGATGACGGTAATATATCTTCAAGTGTCGATGCTACAAATACTATGAATGCGAAGGTCGGTCTGGCCAAATATTTACTAAGTTTACGAGTATACGCAGCCAAATTATCAGTTCCTATTAGTAATCTATACTATATCTTAGGTAAAAGAGTATCACAGGCATCTTCAAGCGGTAGTGAAAGTGATACAGCTACAAGCGAAGCGTTAAATGAGTTTAAGATGGCTACGTGGAGACAATATGACCCATCTAAACAATCGAGTGATCAATGGGCGCAAAAAATCAACACTGCATCAGCTGCGACTGTTCAAAAAGAGTCTGCAATTTTACTATCTGATATTTCTATGCAGCTTTATAAGCTGCAACAAATTCAAGAAAGAATATTACTTACGAACTCCGTGATATTACTCCAATCGTTGTCGCAAAACAAACCAAATCCAGGCCTTCCTAGTGATGTAGATACGGAAAAAAGCTCTTAACTCGCGAAGATCTGTAATATTCACGGCATGCTGAGCCGCGCCCGTCAGGAAGCGGAGCACTTTAATTGCATTTGAATGCTCCGCTTCCTGACGGGCGCGGCTCGGTAACAATAACTAACTAAATACTTTATCTATCTTTTCTAGTACATCTTCAATTTTAACTAAATTCATTGTTTCATTACCATGAGCATGCGTGCCCCAAATATTGGTTTCCATGGTTTTATTTAATACATTTTTAACCGCTTCAGGATACATATCTACACATAAATGTTTATAAATATATGGCCCAGAAACATCAGTACTAGTTACTGCATGTAAGGCGATTACTGGAGTTGATACTGCTGTGCCCATATGTGATGGCCCTGTGTCTGGACAGATAATCGCATCTGCGAGGCTAATAATTGCTAAAAGCTGTGGTAATTTGGTCTTCCCAATTAAATTTACAACTTTTACATCATTTTCAATAGCTTGACCAAGCTCAACATCATGTGCGGATGGTCCACCAATTAACACAACTTCCGCATTATATTTTTCAATAGCATATTTTATCGCGGCTACATAACCATCAACTGTCCAACTTCTTTCCTGTTTACTTGCCGCAGGATTAACCAATAATAATGGTCGATTGGTAACTTTAGGTAAATGATGTCTAGCAAAATCAATATCTACCGGATTAATTTTTAAATCCCATCTTATATCATTATCGGGAATCCCTAAAGCTTCTGCAAATCGCAAAAACCCATACAAGGTATGATCATTACCAGGCTTTATGGTTTCATTAATAAACCACTTATGCCCATCTTTTGCGCGTAATTTATCGTAACCTATTTTACGCTTGGCTTTAATAAAAGCATACAATAAATTAGCTCTAAAACTAGATTGTACTGCTAATAATACATCAAACTTTCTTTTACCAATGGTTCTCCAAAAGCGCCAGTAATCTCGAATATTATCTGGTTTGTCGAGCACAATAAACTCAACACCCTCAATACTTGCAACCAAATCATAGGCAGGCTTTGCTATAATCCATGTAAGCTTTGCATTCGGCAAAAATTTTTGTAAAGTGCGCACAAGTGGCACCATCATCAAAACATCACCCAGCGCAGACAAACGCACTATACAAATTGAGTTGATACTCTTATTCTTCATGCAATACGTACCTATTACCACAATACGGACATACTTCAACGCCGGTCTTTTCAATTGGCAAATATACCTTAGGATGACTATTCCAAAGTTCCATTTTTGGCGTTGGGCAGCTTAATGGTAATTCCGCATGTTTAACAAAAAATTCCTTATTCAAATTAGCTTTTTTTATT
>CAZADN010000003.1:3015-29340 GCA_964483895.1 uncultured Legionellaceae bacterium | reverse complement strand
TTATCTAATAAGCCATATGAGCAAGATATTCCAATATTTTGGGGAATAGCTTTAAAATCATAGTATTTCAAAGAAGCCCCGTTTCCAAAAATAAAACAAGTTTCGCCAGCATGCTTATTCTTAAACTGCAAATTTTTCTGTACTTCAGGTAACTTAAGATTCCAATAATAAGAAATCATATTGCTAATTATTTTCATCTTATCTAACATCAACCTGCCCCCCGACAAACATTATTTAATATATTCAAGATCTTCCACTCTACCAACATCTCTCCAGTGCTCATAAAGTGGGTAAACCACTGTTCGTTTATTTTGTTCTTTTACTTTCCCAAAAAGCGTTGGCATATCACAAAAAGTATTTTCTTCTAAAAGATTTAATGCTTCCGGACTCAATACATAAATACCGGCGTTAATTTTAGATTGTATCATAGGCTTTTCTTCAAAACTTAAAATATCCAACCCGCTTGTTTTAACTATACCAAATTGTTGCTGAAACTCGTGTAAACTTACAGCCATAGTTGCGATAGATTTATGGAAATTATGAAAATCCAAAAAATCACCGTAGTTAATATCTGTAAGCACATCACCATTTGTGACAATACATGGAATCTCAGGTTTTAACTTAATTAATCCAAGAGCTCCTGCTGTCCCAAGCGGAGACTCCTCTTTAAGATAGTCTATTTTAACCTTCCATTTACGCCCGTCCTGAAAATAATCTTCAATCATATGACCCAAATAATGGACAGAGATAATGAAATTAAAAAATCCATTAGCCCGAGCTCTTTCAATAATATGTTCTAAAATTGGCTTACCCGCAATTGGCAATAGTGGTTTAGGACAATTTTCAGTATAAGGCCGCATGCGCGTTCCTTGACCACCAGCCATAATAACCATAATATTCTTACGCTCTGTTTGCAAATCAAAGAACTGCTCCAACAATATCAAACCTAGAACACAGCGATTTTCATCTACTATTGGCAACTGGTGTATTTTATTTGCATACATTAATTTAGTAGCCATTTCTCTAGATATTGGTGGAGTTACAACAAACGCATTATAATTTATAATGGAGCTCATAGGACTATTTAACGAAAGCCCGCTTAATAATCCACGACGTATATCTCCATCCGTAATCGTACCAATAAATCGATTATTTTCATCACACACTAATACAATCTGAAGTTTATTGTCATCAAGGCATTTAATTGCCTGACCAATAGATGATTTAAAGGGCAAAACTGCTTTTACCCAGTCTAGATCCAAATCGTTTGTTAAGTTTAAATCCATTATAAACTACCTTCTAAATTGGTTTACTAAGATGCAAAAAAAATGTATCAGCCTGGCCGCTTGTTTCAAGATAAGCCTACGAAAAAAAGCCTGCCGTTCTATCAATTCCTGGTAATAAAGTGCTCCCTTTCAGTCTTTTTTACCGCATTTACGATAGCATATTTGAAATGCTCATAGTATGCAAGTATCTCTCTGACTCAACAGCAACTTTAAATTTACATAGCCAATAGATCAAAAAAATTAAGATTTTTCATACACAATGAAGGGACAATAGATCAAAGCAAGTATCGATGCTTTGGAGTACAATTTCCGTAGCGAATAGGTGGGATTAATTACGCGCTTACGAATTTTTACAAGCACAATAAAGTCTATATTTTATTTATTTAAGAAGATAGGCTCTATCATTGACAGAAATATTTGTTGATAAAAATTCACCTATAGTAAAATCTAAAGCGGTATCAATATCAAGAGCTCTAGCCTGTGGTATTTTTACAGCACGAACTTTTCCATCAAATATACCTTTCGCTCTCAATATATAATCTGTACGAGCAACATAAGCAACAGTGGTTATATCGTACAAAACTGGCGCGTCTTGCCTACGTTGATATTTTCCATTTAAAGCTAAATTAATTTCTCCTCTTTCATTTTTACGTGCCATATTAAAATAAGGGCTACGCATCGCGTCATTTATCGTAATTACAATATCCGCATCTGTGCTTAATAAAGCATCTATACAGCAATTTATATCATCTATATTACGTAAAGGAGCCGTTGCAGGTAAACTTAAAAATATATCAAAAATTTCACCATTTTTTTGTAAAGTTTGAATTGCATGTTGCCATGCTAACCATTCAGGTGCTGTATCTGTTGCAAGCTCTGCTGGGCGTAAAAATGGCACAACAGCGCCAGCATTCCGAGAAATTTCTGCAATATCTAAATTATCAGTAGATACTACAACCTTTTTAACTCTAGATAAGTTTAGTCCTATATTTATTGCGTGGCTTATAAGTGGCTTGCCTGCAAAAGACAAAATATTTTTATTAGGTAATCCTTTTGAACCACCTCTAGCAAAAACAAAAGCTATAATCTGTGAACCCATTTTGCCACCTTAGTTCTAAACATGCAACAGTATATTTTCCATATAAATTCCTTCTAATCAAACTACGCCAGCTTAAGCTTTTTGTAAATCTTCAATGCATCCAACATCTAACCAAGACTCATGCATTGGGTAAACAATTGTACATAATCCACTATCTTTAATGTGAGCAAATAATGTTGGCATATCGCAATATTTTTCTTTTTGTAGCAAACTTAAAGCTTTATGTTCTAGGATATAAATACCAGCATTTACGTTATTACGTACAACAGATTTTTCATAATAACTGACAAATGCATTTTTATGGGTAAGTCCATAAGACAAACCAAACTGAACTGGACCAATGCCTATACGCTTATTCATATCTACTTTTTTACCACGCACTCAAACCACCATCAATAATAATATACTGTCCTGTAATATAACTAGATGCGTCAGAACCTAAAAAAACCAATGCGCTTACCATCTCATCAGCTTTGGCCATACGCCCCATTGGAACTCTATTTGAGTAATTTTTATTAAAAATATTATTTTGTCCACTTGCCACCCCACCAGGAGTCAATGCATTTACTCGTACACCACTTTGCGCCCAATAAGTTGCTAAATGCCTAGTTAAACCAATTACTCCAGCTTTAGATGTGCTGTACACAGGTGGTGTATTAATGGCTCCTCCTAAGTACTCAGAGCCTTCATAAATTCGTTGATCAGGACCTAAAACACCATAAATTGATGCTGTTTGTATTATAGATCCTCTCTGTCTAGACGCCATGCCAGATCCAATCACCTGCGCGACAATAAACATACCTTCCAAATTAACAGCCATGATCTCACGCCATACATCTAACGAGAAATCTTCTAAACATGTAAAAAATTTAGAAACATCTTGTCCTTTAGTCGCAGCATTATTATGCAAAATATCAATTGTACCCAATGTCTTCTCAACTTGTGCAACCATATCTAGAACTGAAGAACGATTTGTGACATCACAAGCTATTCCAACACAAGGCACATCAAATTCTTGTTGCAAATTAGCCACAACATCAAAAGCTCTATTTACATCCAAATCAATAACTGCAACACTCGCCCCAAAATCAGCCAATCCTGCACAAAACCTTTGTCCAAGAATACCAGCGCCTCCAGTTACAACCGCAACTTTTCCAGTCAAATCAAAAAGACCACGATATAAACCACGTTTCAAAATATATCCTATTTATAAGTTATGTTATAAATCATAAAAATGTTTTTTTATAATACCATCCAAAGATACCTGACGCAGATGCTCAACTATCTTCTCGCTTGCTCCACCTATACCATATGGACTTTC
Source organism: uncultured Legionellaceae bacterium (assembly GCA_964483895.1). GTDB lineage: Bacteria > Pseudomonadota > Gammaproteobacteria > Legionellales > Legionellaceae > 2-12-FULL-35-11. The sequence goes on along the minus strand of CAZADN010000003.1, from coordinate 25,634 downwards.
AACTTCTTTTAACAAAGTTTGAAAATCATACGAATAAAGCAACTCAAGAGCCGCCGTAATTTCAAATGTATTTGGTCGACAATCAATAACACTTTTTGCTTTCAAACGCCCTAATTGCCTATCGCCTATATTAATTGTCCCTTTACGAAATGAAGGTACTTCAAGCAACCCACTAGAAGAATTGCCAACTACACCATCAACATGCCTAATACAAGACAAATATCGTAATTGTCCCAATGAAGTAAATACTTTAGCATTAGAATGTTCAACAGCAAATGATTGCAGCAATTCCATAATCACATACCCACCTGCATCAGCATTAGGAAATGTAAAAATTAAATATGTATCTGTTAATTTCTCTAAAGCACTCAATAGCGCGTTCATCTGTTCAGTTACAGTGCTATTTTCAAGTGTTACAGGATGAAATGTAATGAGTAAATTCTTTTTTCCTAATTTAAAATCTAATACTGCCTCCAACTCATGGCGGTCCATTAATTGCAGTCGATTAATATTATCAACCCCCAAACCACCTACATTCCACACATGTGATGGATTCTCTCCAAGTTGCAAAACTCGCTGTCTATATGCCTCTGCTGCAACAAAATGTAAATGTGACATTTTTGTAATAGCATGCCGAATAGACTCATCATATGCACCTTCAGATGTTTCTCCACCATGTAAATGTGCAACTGGTATACGAGCAACTAACGCAGCAGACACAGCAGCAAGAATTTCAAATCTATCGCCTAAAACCAACAATATATCTGGCTTTAATTTATGCAATGCATCCGCGAAACCTATCATTCCGAGTCCCATAGATTTAGCTATGCCAACCGATGTATCAGAGCTAACTAACATCTCAACTTTATGATCGATTATAAAACCATCTTTCTCTATTTCAGTATATGTTAAACCAAATTCTGGTGATAAATGCATCCCTGTTGCAATAATTTGCAAACTCAAATCACTTGCTTTAGCAATACCTTGCATAACACCTTGCAAGAGCCCATACTCTGCACGTGTTCCTGTTACAACACAAATTTTACGCATTATCCCTCTATCAACTCATTAATCTCATAAGCACGCGATGATTCTTTACCTAAAAACTCATCCCAACGCATAGGAGATATCCCCGTACCAGGACGCTTAACTGTCAGATTATTTACTGTTAATTTTTCACCAACACGAATTGGCGCTGCTGCTACCAATGACTTGCGAGCTATATTTTTATTTTTAACTTCACTAACACTAGGTCGCTTTCTACCATCTCCCAAAGCCATCTCGATATTACGAATTGCCTTAACCATTGCTTTAAATTCTGCTGGTTCTAAACTAGCCTTATGATCCGGGCCAGGTGAATTACAATCTAATGTAAAATGTTTCTCTATAATGGCGGCACCAAGAGCTACAGCTGCCGTCGCAACCTCTATACCTTGAGTATGATCAGAATACCCAACTGCAACACCAAATGCATCTTTTATAGTACGCATTGCCATTAAGTTAACATCTTGCATTGGCGTTGGATATTCGGTATTGCAATGCAATACCGTAATTAAATCAATGTAAGTTCCTGATTTCTGTAACACGTCTAACGCCATCTCAATTTCGCCAAGTGTTGACATCCCTGTGGATAAAATAACAGGATAACCATAATTACCAACATGACGAAGATAAGGTAAATTAGTAATTTCTCCAGATGGAATCTTAAAACATTTTTGTCCAAGCTCAACCAACAAATCAACACTAGCAATATCAAAACCTGTTGAAAGAAATCTAATTCCACATACTTTACAATGTTCAATCAGCAACTCATGCATCTTTCTTGAGATCTCCAAACGCTTCAACATTTGATATTGCGACTCAAACTCACCTGTTGTTTGGTTCTGATAGGTAGCCTTAGGAGCTTTAGGTGTTGCTAACGAATCTGCAGTAAATGTCTGAAACTTTACAAAATCTGCGCCAACGCTCACAGCATTATCAATTAAACGATATGCAAGTTCTATATTACCATTATGATTAACACCGGCTTCTGCTATGATTAAAACACTCATGCAAATCTATCTCCTATTCGGATTTTTTCAATACCACTCCACTCACGAATTTTTACATATGAATCCAAGGTCTTTACAAATACACCATCCAATTCCACACCAACTACAGAACCAATAACTCCTTTATATACTGGCGCATCTGGTAAAAAATCCACGCGATTAATTTTAATTTCATTTTGCCCCAAAAAACTGCGCGCTTCGGGCCCAGGAAAACAAATTGCTCTTACAAAATTAAAAATTTCTCGTGAAGTTTGGTGCCAATTTAATATCTCATCACCAGCTTTACGTGCAATACAATAAAATCCTTTGCTATGAATAGACGCCTGTTTAATACTGATGCTCACTCCATATTGCAATTGTTTAATAGTTAAATAAAGCAACTCTGCGCATTCGCGATAAGCAACTTCTAACAAAGTAGCATAACTATCTTTATCAGTTATGGGAAAAGTTCGTTGATTTAATATGTCACCTGTATCGATACCTTCATCAATATAATGAACTGTAATTCCAAATTCTTTTTCATCATTTATTAATGCCCAATTTAGAATATTTCGACCACGATAAAATGGTAACTTTCCAGCATGACAATTAATGGTTCGCAAGCGCGGAGTAGCCATCAATCTTTTACGAAATATTTGATTAAATGACATAGATACAAATAAATCTGCGTTATATTTGTCAATTAGATTTAAAAAGTCTTCTGAATTAACGTTTGCATGAATAATATAGTCAATATTATATTTTTCCGCCCATGTCTGCAAAATACGATCTGGATTGTCATAACGAGCACAAATAAAGGCTACCTGAATCGAAGAATCTTGCAACAGTTTTTCCAATGCTTGATGCGACCAAGGTCCATCAGCAAAATATCCAATTATAAATTTTGTCATATAATTACACTTAAGTTATTTTCCAATTAATTTCATTAATTAATTGCGCACTACTTGGTATATTAATAACACGTTGCTCAAAAGATTCGGCCACGAATAAATCCATACGAGGGCAGCTCTTATATGGTGGTATTTTATGCATTAATGACCACACAGGCCTTGTCATTAAATTGGCATCATTAGTAGCGGACAAAATAGCATCGCGTTCATCCTTTACTGACTCATCCAGGATAATACACTGCAACCAATAATTACTGCGGCTATTTTTGGGCTCTTGCATTACCTTAAGCGTAGAAAGACCACCAAACTCTTTCTGATATTGCTCAAAAAGTCGCCGTTTATTAGCCAAAAAACCGCTCATTTGCTCTAGTTGCGCGCAACCAAGGGCTGCATTGATGTTTGGCATACGATAATTGTAACCAATTACATCATGTGCATATTCCCAACGATGTGGCAATTTTGCAGTTGTAGTTAAATGTTTAGCTTTTTTCGCAAGCCTTTCGTCATTAGTTAAAATTGCCCCGCCACCACCAGTTGTCATAATTTTATTGCCATTAAAACTAAGCGCCCCAAGTAACCCAAATGTACCAGTATGCTGCCCAGAATATGTACTTCCCAATGATTCAGCCGCATCTTCAACAACTTTTAAATGAAAATCTCGAGCAACAGATAAAATACCATCCATATCAGTTGGATGTCCAAATGTGTGCATTGGGACAATCGCTCTTATAACATTTCCTGTCCTGCTATTAATACATAAACCTGCGCGTTTTTCAGTAAATTCCTTTAAATAATCACGCAGTCTATAAACATCTATCCCAAGGGTTTGCTCTTCTATGTCAACAAAATGCGGTGTGGCACCACAATAATTGACAGCGTTTGCTGTCGCTACAAAAGTTAATGCTGGCATTAATACTTCATCTTTTGACTCTACACCAGCTAACAACAAAGCCATATGCAAAGCAGCAGTACCATTAACCACAGCGACCGCATACGATGCACCTGTATAAGCAGCTATATCATATTCAAATTGCGTAACAAATTTCCCAACAGATGAAACAAAATTGGAATCAATACACTCTTTTACATAAAGCCATTCGTTCCCCAAGAAACACGGTTCATGCAATGCAACATTATCAGACTTTATGAAACCACGAAGCTTTTTTACAATTTGCTTAGCAAGCATTGAATCTTGAACAATTTCACTCATAAATTATATATATCCACTTTATAACCTTTAATATTTTCAGGTTGTGTAAACCATTTTATAGTTTCTTGCAACCCTCGACTTAAACCATCAATCCCACTATATATTGGTTTCCAACCCAACAAATTTCGCGCCTTATCATTCGAAGCCCAAAGTCTTTCAACTTCACTTAAACTAGGGCGAAAGCGTTCTTCATCAGATAAAATATCTAGTTCAACTCCCATAAGTTCAGCTATCAAATTTGCAGTATCTCCAATAGAAATTTCAAAATTACTGCCAATATTAATAACTTCACCAATACTTTTAGATGAATTCAAAATCGCTATAAATCCAGCTACGGTATCAGAAACATAATTAAAGTCTCGAGTGGGAGATAAAGCACCAAGCTTAATTTGCCGCTGGCCATTAGCAATTTGAGTAATAATAGTTGGAATAACTGCACGCGCTGATTGACGAGGACCATACGTATTAAAAGGGCGAATGATACTAACTGGCGTTGCAAATGAAGTATAAAAAGACATCGCAATTTGATCAGCACCAATTTTACTAGCTGAATAAGGAGATTGTCCTCTTAGTGGATGTTCTTCTGCTATTGGCACAAATTGTGCTGTCCCATAAACTTCACTAGTAGAAGTGTGTACCACTTTTTCAACACCTAAGTCACGCGCGGCAGAAACAATATTCAAAGTACCTTTTATATTTGTATCAATGTACGTATCCGGTGAATGATATGAATAAGGAATTGCAATAAGAGCCGCCAAATGTAGTACAACGTCACATCCTTTCATCGCCTCTTTCACACCATGTGGATCACGAATATCCCCTGAAAAGACCTCAAGATTGTCACGTATTTCACGAGGAGCGCTATCAAGCCATCCCCAAGAGTTAAAGGAATTATACAGAACAAAAGCTCGCACCCGATACCCTCTTCGAACTAATTCTTCAGTAAGATGTGAGCCAATAAATCCATCGGCACCTGTGACAAGAATAGTTTTTTCTTTAAACATCAATATACTCATACCTCTTCAGTTATAACTGATAAAATTGGTTTTTTATCAAAGTACAGATTTAAGTTTTGTCGGACAAAAGAAACTGCTATAGGAATACGATAACTTTTAGACCAATGATCTTCTGGAATCCAATCATAATATTTTTGGAGTAATTCAACGTCTTCCTTCGTCGGCTCAACAAATCCATCAAGTTGCTGTATCATTTCTATAGTGGCATCCAATATTTCCTGAGCAGAGTTATCGACATACTCCCAACCTTTTGATATAACAGCTTGCCCAAAATACTCCAAACGAATATTGTTTTTACTTGCCTCAAAAAAATCCTTATACTTTACAAACTGCTTACTTTTGATTTCTCTAAGCTTTTTAGGTATAAACATAGATCCCTTACCCATTGGCGGGCGTGTTGGTGGGGCTGCGTTTACACATAGCTGTGGCCTATTAAATATAGTTGAAACATCCCCAATCCCTGCTGGACTTCCTAAGAAAAATCTACAGTTTGCAATAAGAAAAATATCCATGAAATCCGTTCTTTGAGTTAAAGAATAATCAATTACTTGCGTATGCTCATAATTCAAAGCTTTATTCACATGTTGACCGACTCTAATCACAAAACCACCTAAACTTACAATATAATCAATTGCTAATTTATAGGTATCAATATCAGCATTTCTATAATCGTGATAAGACCAATCCTGTTGAAAGCCAAATTTTGTTTTTAAATAATTAGAGTCTCTTGCGTAAATACAAACGTACCAGTTTTTATCCAAATTAATGCCCATGGATTTTAAAATTGCTTTACCTTTTATTTCCTCATCTTGAGTAAATTTAAGAGTTGGCTCAGTCGCATTAAATTCATAATACTCCGTAGAAAGCATCTCAAGAGGCTCATAGAAACCAGTCCGTTCCCAAAACTTTAATGAAGACTCAAATAAGGCCCTTAAAGTTCTGCTTTCAATAATAATTGCATGTCTTTTCCACATATTAATAAGTTGGCGATTTGCAACTCTACCTACAATAAAGATAGGTGTAGTTTTTTTCATTGATTCAGCATTGAGTTTTTTCTGTCTAAAATATAGCTCTGTATTTAAAGCCAAATGACCGATACGTTGTCCTATTAAACCACCAATTTTTATTCTAATAATTGGTGACAATATAAACAAAACCGTCCATGTTACTAATGATAATAAAAATCCTACGATCAATATTGGGTATTTAAGAACTTTTCTTACATTGCTTTTATCCAGTATTTTATTAAAAAAACTTAAATACTTAAATTGTAATTTCATCTTTTTCCTTATTATCAATTACACTTAAATAATCGCCTTTATAAATAATTTTCCCATTATCTAATTTATAAATGACATCGCATCCGCTAAGTGTCGATAGCCTATGCGCAACTATAATGAGTGTTTTATGTCCATGCAAAGCATCAATTGCCTGCATTACTTCCATTTCAGTATCAATATCTAACGAGCTTGTCGCCTCATCAAGAACCAAAAGTTTAGGATCATGGTATAATGCGCGCGCAATCCCAATCCGTTGCCGCTGACCACCAGAAAGTCTAACCCCACGCTCACCTACCAAAGTATTTATGCCTAAAGAGAGGTTTTGAGTAAAACTCTCTAAAGAAGCGGCTTTTAATGCGCTGTCTACAGCAATGTCATCTATTTCTGACTCAGGTATTCCTAAAGCAATATTGCGTCTTATTGTATCGTCGGTCAGAAAAATAGTTTGCGGAACATACCCTATTTGACTTTGCCACCCACGTAAGTTTTCTTGAATATCAACACCGTCAACTTTAATATGACCAGTATCTGGTGTTAACAGTCCTAAAATAACATCAACCAAAGTGCTCTTACCTGCACCACTACTTCCAATAAATCCAACACATTCCCCATATTTAATGTTCATTGACTCAATTTGTAGAGCATGCACATTTAGTTTATTGTATATAAAGCTAATATTAGCTAATTTAATATTTTTCTTAAACTCTAATAGCTGGTTACTTGCAAGTAATTTATTGCCAGAAATTACCTGCTTTTCTTCATAAACTCTATTAATTGCTGGCAAAAAGTATCTAACATTATTTATAGCCCCGGTTATTCTATTAAATGATGGCAATAGTCTAAATGCTATGGCTGCAAAAACTCCAACCGTTGGTAGCAATGCATCTAATGGCTTAGAATTCATAATCATTGCAACAATTAAAGCACTCAGACAGATAACACCAAACAACTCTAAAAATAATCTTATAAACTCAGACATCGTTTGAATACTGGCTGTAATGCTAGCTACATGCTTACTATGAAAGTCATATTGCTTTATAAAATCGTTTTCTCTGCCTAACAATTTAATATCTTTAACACCACCTAAACCTTGCTGTAAATGCTGCATGCGAAGCCCGTCGTGATGTTGCCTGCTAATGCCTAAGTTAAGAAGTTTATTTTTTAATACGTAATAAAAAGCACCGCCTAATAATAGTAATACCCCAATTATAATAAATGTTCCAACAGGAGCAGCTATACTTAAAATCACAATAATACCAAGCAACATACAAAACTCTGCAATCAAAATCAAATTTGACTGAATAGTATTACTTAATAGATTGACCTCATTTATAATGGTAAGCATTAATTCAGCAGAGTTTCTTTGTAAGTGAAATGTCCATGGCATATATAAATAGCCTTTAAATAAATATGCAGATAAATCAGCTATAAGATGTGCTGCAAATTTATTTTTTTCGGAAGCCAAAAAAATTAAGAACGCTGTTTTTATAACATAGATAAAAACCAATCCTAGCATGCTATAAATTATAACCGTTGCTTGAGATGGATTTCCCAAAAACTCTAATATTGTATTTAAAATTGGGTATTCATTCCATGTTTCTGTTTTCGTCATCAAACCAAGAACGGGAATAATAACCCCAATACCTAAGGTTTCTAAAAACATACCTATTATAATAAAGAAGAATAAATCAATGATTTTGCGGCGCTGCTTTGGAAAAAGAATATAATAAAATTTTTTATACGATGTCATAAAAATAACACCCTATTAGTACCGCTGTATTTTTTTGCAAAAACCATCCATTTATTCACAACCAAACTCCTTTTTAGCTTAAATCCTATACTGGCACAAACGCAGTAAACTCCAAACTAACGCGAGTTGTATCAGATAAATTATTAGCGCCACCATGCAGCAAATTGTGATTAAACGTAACAACATCCCCTGAGTGCAAGGGTAATAACTGCAGGTCCAACGTAGCAATATCAACATCATGAATTGGTTTTTTCTTACCATAACGAATTTCAGTATGCCACGCCCAATCTAATTTTTTTTGTGAGCCAGGCACGACTAATAGACCATTTTTTTCTGGGTTTGTATAGACCGCTATCCAAATATTTATGCACCTGTGTGGATAATTTGGCACTTTCCAATCATCACCTATCTCCCAAAACCATCTGTCCACATGCAATGGGGCACAATCTTGACTATTAGGCCTAACTATACGCCAAAGCATATTGGCAAATCCAAACTTTTCTTCATCTGCAATTTCAATCATACCAAACTCAGTTTGCAGTTTTTCAAAAAAGCTCATTTTTTTAATTATATCTACGGAGTTTTTCTGTAGTACTCGTGTAGGGGTTGGCCACACCGTTTCATGTTCAATTAGATGAGAACCTTTATGATAATTCTCAATACCTAAACTATCAAACACGGATACCAAATCTGGTCTAAGCAATTGTATTCGATATAACCAGTGATCGCTAATAATATTGCGAAGTGTTAATAATTCTGATTCAGTTAATTGAATATTTGCAAGGTAACCGTCTTTATTTGCTATTATTTCCCAAGAATCTCTACTCATCATCAATTATCCTATATTAATCTTGCCGTTATAACGCATTGGTGGATAAATATATTTTAAATTCTGCAACTCAACATCAGAATTATCTAATATATCTAAAGTAACTACTCCATCATCAACTTTAATTGTTAGTCGAGAACCATCGACTCTAATAACTAAACCAGGTTCTTTATATTTTATAAATTCTAAATCATAATCTTTTGCAAAATATGCGGCCTTTACTTTTAAGGCTTGATGTTCAGATACAATTAGCGATGCACATGGATAAGGTGGGGCATACGATCTAACCAACCGCATAATAGCATCTACACTCATTCTTGGATCAATTATGCAATCAAAAAAACCACGCTTGCGCCAGTAGGTAGCTATTGAGTTATCTTGTTTTTGTAATGCTACTTTTGGTTGTTGGATAACGTTATTACATATATGTAGCATCCCCTCATAACCAACTAAATTCACTAAGTCATTTAAAACTGCAATTCCAATGTTAGGTTCAATAGTAAAATGTTTTTGTAATAAAATTTCCCCTGAATCTACACCTTTATCCATGATAAAAAAAGTCAGTGCTGAACCTTTAGAACCCAACACTATTAACCAATGCAGCGGATGCCGACCTCTATTAAGTGGTAATTCAGTTGGATGAGAGCCAATACAGTAATATTTAGGTATTGATAAAACCTCTTCTTTCAATAGTCTTGGCCAAGAGCAAAATATGTAATCAACATTATAAGACTTAAGTAGCGTTACTATTTCAGGATGATTAATATCACTACATTCAAAGTAATCACTATTAATCTGCGCTGCAAATGCACTAACATCAGCTGAATTCAAAGGTTGTGAATCAAGTGGAATAGACCCAAAAACCACAATCTCATGCCCTGCATCTATAATAGCCTGTGCACAGGATAAAACATAAGTTGAGGTACCTAAAACAGCAAACTTAAATTTGTTCATAACAATATACGGCTTCTATAACACTATCGATATCTTCCTGTAATTGATCAGGCCCACTTGGCAAAATTAATCCAGATGATTCAAATATATCTGCATTAAGATATTTATCATCACAATTAAGATATTTTGCTCGATTAAGATTAGGATAAAATGCCTTAGATTGAATGTTTCTTTGTTGCAGAAAACTTAATAAGTCACTTCTATTTTGACACAGCACCTCAATATACAATGGCACTTCATTTTTATCAGCCTTAACAGGAATTAATTTGATTTTTTTACAATCAATAAGTCCTGCCTCGTACTTATAATAGATTTTTTTTAATGACTCAATTTTTTTATCTACTTTTGCCAATTGCGACAGTCCAAGAGATGCTTGAAGATCAGTAAATCTAAAGTTAAACCCAAATCCATCAAAACTACAATTCATCAAATCACCAACACCATGGGTGCGCATTTTTTTTAAACTTCTATAGAGACTCTCCTGCTCAGTCACTATAAACCCACCTTGACCTGTAGGAATTAGTTTTGCAACAGATAGTGAAAAACACCCTAAATCACTTTGTGTTCCTATAAATTTATCATCATTTTTACTAAATGCAGCTTGAGCTGCATCCTCAATAACATAAAGATTATGTTTTTTTGCAATAGCATTTAGCGTATTCATGTCAACCGCTCTTCCACCTAATGCGGTTGGGATAATCGCTTTGGTGCGCGATGTGATTTTTTCTTCAATTTTAGATATATCAATAATTGGTATATTACTTTGCACATCAACTAAAATAACTTTGGCGCCAGTCATAATTACCGCATTAGCCGCAGCAATCCATGTTCTATTTGGTACAATAACCTCATCTCCAGGGCCAACTCCTAATGCAAGTAAAGACATAAGTAATGCCATACTACCACTAGTAGTTGCAACCACATAAGATACACCTATTTTTTCGGCAATTTTAGCCTCAAATTTTTCGGTAATCGCCCCAAGGCTTACACACTCTGAACGAATCGCATCTGCCGCACTTTGTGCATCTTGCTCTTCATATTTAATTTTCCACCAAGGAATATTTTGGTAAGTATGCTGCATAAAATCCCTATTTAAAGATGTTTAACAATAACCTCAGGTAAAGGAACAATAAAACCACCGCCAAGCTCTAAAAATTTAGGGTGCTTTTTAATAATCATATCAGCATATTGCCAAGCCAAAATTAACACATAATCTGGTTTTTTTGTGTAGATAGCATCTGAACTAACTACAGGTATATGATGCCCTGGACTAAATCTGCCCTGTTTTATCTGATTATCATCAACGATACAATCTAAAAATTCACCTAAATCAAAATGATATATCAGTGTAGTTATTGCAGGGGCTGCCCCATAACCATAAATCACTTTGCCTTGCGATTTTAATTCTTGCAATACATGCTTTAATTTCTGCTTGGTTTCAGATAAATTTTTAATAAAATTATGGTAAGTACTTAAACTATCAAGACTATTTTCTTTTTCTAATTGTATTAACTCTTGAACAGATGGACTTATAGGTCTATTAGACTCTTTGTGTTTTACAAACCCTCGAATTGAACCGCCTTTGGTAGGAATTCTTTTAACATCAAACAAACACATATCATGCTTATTAAAAAACTTCTCTAAAGGACCTATTCGATGGTAGCACAGATGTTCATGATAAATAATATCAAATACTTTTTTCTCGAACATATCAACAAGATATGTAACTTCAAAAACAAATACTCCATCTTTATCAAGTAAGTATTTAATTCCTCTCAGGATATCATCCATATCATCAGCATGAGCAAATACATTATTAGCAACCATCAACTCAGCACTACCAAATGTTATCTTAATTTGTTTAGCCAATGATTCGGTAAAAAAATCTGCCAGTGTTTCAATACCATTTTTCGTTGCTTCAATAGAAATATCTAATGCTGGATCTATGCCTAAAACCCTCATGCCACTTTGTTTAAAACACTCTAATAAAGTTCCATCATTACTACCTATTTCAACAGCTAATGATTTTTTTGAAAACTTAAATCTTTCTACTAGTTCTTCTGCATATTTTTGAAAATGATTTACTAACCCTGGAGAAGTTTTTGTGCGATAAATATATTTTCCAAATAAAATATTAGGATTAATTACTGTTGTTAATTGTAAATGTTTACAATTTTGACAAAGACTTAAATCCAAAGGATATAAAGGTTGTACTTTCGTTAGTTCTGACTCAGTAACATATGCATCGCCTATTGGTGACGCCTGCATTGCCATAGCCAACTCAAGAGATGTACTTCCACATAATCTACAGCAATCTCTTATATGAATTAAATCATGCATGACAATATCCCTATATTTGTTTATCTTAAATTCTTTGATAATACTCAATTTGCAACCAAAAATACTACTTTAAAATATGATTAATATGCTTCATTAAAGATACTTTATGAATATTATCTTTATTGCCCATAATCCCAACTGCTTCAGCACCAACAACGTTACCAATAAACGCAATCAAATCAGCTGGCGCATTGAAATACGCAAAAAGGCTTGTCAAGGCTAAAACGGCATCTCCAGCACCTACTCTATCAACTATTTTCATAGTAAACGCAGGCGCAGAACTTGGTGCTTCATTGGTTCTACAACTATATGAACCCTTATTTCCTGCGGTTACTAAAGCGGCGTCATATTTATGCTCTTTTAATAAGCGCTCTAATTGCTCAACTATTGACAAATGTTTTTGTCGATAATTTAACTGTAATTCTCTAGATGCAACCGCAACAAAATTAGCTTTAGTGTATTTTGATATACAGTTATAACCATGATTACTAGCATTTGATTGGGTATTTACTGCTAAGAATTTTGCATTATTTACTATATAATCTATCGACCGCTCATCAAGAAGCCCATGACCATAATCAATAATTATTACTAAATCATACTCTGGAACAATTTTTTGTAGTTTTTGATAAAAGTCTTCTTTTTGCTCATCTTCAAAATAATCATCATTAAGCTCATACACTTCAAATAATTTTTGCTGTAAATACTCATCTAAGTAGCGCCTCTTAACAATCGTTGGGGAGTTTTTTTTATACACCGAAATCATATCAACATTTGATTTAAGCCTATTTTTAATCAAATCTTCATAACCGGCATCCTCTCCCAAGTAAGTCAAGCATGTTGCGCGTTTACAAAATTCACTGAGATGATTAGCTAAAGCAATTACTCCTCCAGCATATTTTTCTTCAAATTTATGTTTAGTAACTAAAATCGGCTCTTTACCAGATTTACCGATTACATCTGAAAAATTATATATATCAACAATTGCCTCACCTATAACTAAAACATTAAGTTTTTCAGCTTTAGTGAAATATTGAAAAATAGTATCTATGCTATATTTACTTCTAAAATCATCTAAAAAAGACTGAGACTCTTTGGGTAACGGTGAAAAATTCTTATTTAATAAGGTAGATGAGCTAAATGTAATATCATCAGTAAACTCTATTCTGCCACCAACAGCTCTAACAGCCTCTGTTTCATCTATTATTTTATTAGTTAGATCATTTGCAGCATCTTTATACTCAGCACCCTTCACATAAACAGATGGTCGAATAGTTTCAATTAACTCTATTGCAGTTGGATTATTATTAATAATTACAAAATCTACAAAACTTAAGGATGCAATAAATTCAGCACGCAAATTCTCATTAAAAGCTGGTCTGGTAGGGCCTTTATTCACATACTTATCTGCTGTAAGTGTAACAACTAAAACATCTCCATAGCTTTTCGCTAATTTAAAATGTCTTATATGACCTATATGTAATAAATCAAACACTCCATGGCATTGTACAACTTTTTTATTCCGTACTAATTTATGAAAATCTTGTATTTGCACTATTTTATTATTTACTGCAACTGCATCCTGCATAAATATCCTTAAACTAACTGCTTATAATTATCTAATTTAATCCGTAAATTTTCTGTATATTGGTAACACAAACTATCTTCAGAGTCAACTGGCGCAAAAGGCGCAAAAATAGTATCTTTTATATTAAATGGGCCATTAGTTACTTCATGAAAAACGACTATATCACTATGTATTACAATAGTATGAAATTGATCTACAGATAACCTGTAGAAGAAAACATCATTTGTGCTAGAAGTACCCATTGGTATCACACGAGCGATCTCTCCATGTGCATCAAAGATAATAACATCCATTTTTCCTTCAATCAAATGAAATGACTCACTTTTATTGGAATGTTTATGCGGGCGAATATAGCTGTTTTTCCCGATAACGATAAGCATTTCATGCAGCAGACTGTCAGCGCTTTTATGAGCACATATTCTAACGCGTTTGGATGGTGAATCAAGCACTAATTCTTTAAGAAAAGCAATCTCTGCTCTACTAATTTGAACAATATCTAAGTCAGTATAAAAAACACCTTCACTTTGCTTTAACCATTGCATCGCTATTATCCTTTTCTAAAGCAAAATCACTAGTTGGAAATATGGAGCGAAAACTGCCTCCTTTCTCAATGAAATCCTTTTTATTACTTAACAGTTTTTGCTCACTAGTATAATTTAAACTTAACAAACACAATGCTATGCCCTCATTATCCAAAATATCTGTTTTACTAATTTTATGCTTTGTTCCTGGCATATACATACCATTTTTTTGTGGATTATCATCTATAACATAATCTATCAACTTACTAAGATTTAAATTATTTAAAAATCTACATGCTAAATGACCAGCCCCCAAAAGAGCGATTTTTCCTTTACATGCGTAGCCTAATAATATTTCTCTATAATTGTTCGCTTGATTTTCAAACATTCTGCTATACAGGTCAATTCTGTCAACTTCACTCTTTAATATTGCCTCATCCATATTTACATTATTTGTCTGATTATCATCAGAAAATGCTTTTGCAATAATAATTAACGAATCCTCCATAGGCGTTTTATTTACATAAACAGTATGAATCTGTAAACCACTTAATTTTATACAGTAAATTAAGGTATGGTAAGTAAAATATGCGACATGCTCTTCCCATAAAATACTATAATCATAAGTTTCAAACTGACGTGTAGACTCGGGTACTTCAAATACTAAATATCCATTTGGGCTTACCATTTTTTTAAGAGCCGCTATGAATTTTAGTGGTTGATGGGCATGTTCGAGTATATAACGAGCAATAACAACATCTGTTGCTCCGTGATTTGTTATTATATGCTCTGCTTTATCTATGTTTAGGATCTCTTGAATTGTTTCAACTGATGCAAATTTATCATTAATTGCTAAATCATTTTTTATATCAAGTTGCCATGTATTTAAATAACCATTGTTATTAATGCGAGCTAAGGTTGAAGCCTCAAAACCACTAATCCCGCAAAAACTAGACGAGGTATTTATTCCAGGAAGATTCAGTATTTTACTCACTAAATCATCTAAATGACCTTCTGGCTCATTATATTTCAACCAATCGTAAGGCTTAACTATAAAATTACTTTTAACTGGGTTAACTAATTGAGCAAGACCACAACAAGAACATACACCAAATTGCAAAGAGTGTTTAAATTCATCATCATTGATATCTGGCATAAAACGATTAGAAATTGCTTGCTCACCACAATCCAATGTGACAGTTACTGATTTTTTTTCGCAAACTCGGCATGAATACATATTATTCCTAACTAAAAGAAATTATACATTTCCCTATTTTGCCATTTTTCATATCAGACAACGCGATGTTAATATCATCTAAACTATAATAATGGGTCACCATATCTTTTACTTGCAGTTTTTTGGCATCAATTAACTTTAAGTAATTAGGAATATCTATGTGTGGAATACTCTCACCACCATGTGAACCTAATAGTTTTTTTTCAAAGTGTAACGGCAATGTAAAAAAAGTTGCTTTATCCCCAGATTTGGGGACCCCAACCAAAATAGTTCTACCAGAGCCAGATGTAATCTGATACGCGATTTCTATAATCGAAGTATTGCCCGTATTATCAATTGCAGCATCAACTCCATTGGCACCAACAATTTTTCTTATTTCTTGCTCAACATCTTGAGTCGCTGCATTTATAATATGCGTTGCACCATATTTTTTTGCTAACTCTAATTTATGGTCATGAATATCTATCGCTATAATTGGATAAGCTGATACCATAGATGCGCCCTGCACAACGTTAAGGCCAACACTACCTATTCCAAAAATTGCAACTGACTCACCAATTTTAAGCTTTGCATCATTATTTACAATGCCAAAACCTGTAGTTAACCCGCAGCCAAGTAAAGCAGCTTCATCAAAACTTATGTGTTTTGCAATGGGTGTTAATCTATTTTCAGACACAACGGCATACTCATTAAAAGTTGTTACCCAGCCTGCGTTAACATCTTTTTGACCCAATTTATATTTTGGAGTCTCTGACTCAATTCCTAATCCTTTACGCCAATGCATAACAACATGGTCACCTTCTTTAATTTTTGTAACACCTTCACCAATATTCTCAACTATTCCACCACCCTCATGTCCAAGTAGATGTGGTAAATATTTATCAGGGCCTTTAGCACCGCTAATCTCACCAAGCTGAGATCCACAAATACCACTCGACATAACTCTAACTAAAACTTGACCGTACTTTAAACTTTGGGGAAGAGACACATCATCAATCACCAACGGCTTATTTAACTCAACTAAAATAGCAGCTTTCATATTAATCTCCATAAGCCATAACAAATAGATGTTTTACTCAAAATAGATGTATTCATAATCACCTGTATAACCAGTTTTTTTAAACCACCAATCCCATTCAGCAGGAGTATAAAAGCTTTCACAGGTTAATTGCCAATATAATAAATTAGCTTTTTCATCTTCATTTCTATATGATTCAACGCATAAATATTTATTGTTTTTGCCAACACGCTCCATTTCTTTTAATGCGCGCTCTAAATCATAACAATACAAATTATGTAAAGTTGTAATTGATATAACTAAATCAAAACTTTTATCAGCAAATGGTAATGAGTTAGCATTAGACACCTCCAAATAATCACGAATTTCCTCTTTAGAATTTGAAATTGCATATTCAGAAATATCAATACCTCGAATTTTAACACCTGGTACTAATTGAGTTAATTCATATAATAAAAACCCTTTGCCACAACCAATATCAAGAATAGAATCACCGGGTTTAATTTGATACTCAGATACCATTTTTTCAGCGACCACCCTCCATCTGCCATCATAATGATAACCACCATATCCTACTCGTCTATCACCATCCCAATAGTCCTTGCCAAATTTTTTAGCAATTTTAGCGGCCTCAGCTTTTGAAAACTCATTAACTCTACCCAAATAATCTCTATGTGTTTTTTTATGAGCTACTGTTACAAACTCAACATATGCCATAATTTCTAGCTCCCTCGATTAAATCTAATATTTTTTCGGCTTTTACAATTTGCGCCCTTCTAAAATCATCATTTACTATGTTTACAAATTTTTTTCGCAATAAATGTGATTTTGTAAAACAATTTAAAACAATACAGCTCCACTTTAAAGAAAAAAGAGGAAATAATATTTTTATTCTTTTTTCAGTTGCTATAGGATTTTTAGTTAAATTAGCTATGCTACATGCAAAATCTGCAAAATACACCATAGGAACTTGAACGCTAGGTTGTAAGAAAAAATCAGCAACTAACTTTGCTGGGTCATCCCAGCCAGCATACTCAAAATCAAAAAAATTATAATCGCTTTCACCTACTAAAAGTGCATTATGAAAACCAAAATCAGATGGTGATAAAATCCTCTCTTCTAAACCAAGCACGCACTCAATTTGCTCGCTATTTTTTTCTAAAATATTTTTACGTATTTTCTGCCAAATCGACACTAATCTATTTTGTACCACATCTAATGCCCTGGGATCAATTGCATCTTCGACAGAAAAATCTTCAAGTGCATTAACTCTCTCATCAACCAATTGCACATGCTCAAGGAGTGAAAAACAAGCCTCTGATGCAATAGGAAGCTTTAATGCGTTAGCAGAAAATCTATTTCTATTAAGCTCTAAAATAAAACCTATAGCTTGTTTAATCGCATTATCACAAAGCTCGCCACTAGATATTTTTCTACCAGATATATAATCATAAAGCGCAATAGATTTATCTTCATCAAATGCAATAGGTTTTGCAATACAACGAATCCCATCCTCAAAAGCAAAATATGAAAAATTATAATCAGTTGCTAGTCTTTTGCGATTATCAGCATAATAATGCTTTAAAAAATATGGCTTAGAATTAACTATAACTTTATACGACCGGTTATTGCCACCACCAATAATTTTCTCTATTATAAAATCACAATTCTCATCTGGCTCATTAAGCATACGCATAAGCACATCTTTCAATTGCAAATTAACCTCTAATGTTTGCATATGCATTTCTCGAAAAATTATGAGCTATTTCTTGCCACGAATGATTTACACAATAATTATTATTTTGGATAAGTTGATTGTTATTAGGAGCAAACAATATTTTATTAACCCCAATTGGAAAATCATCTCTATTTAATACCTCAGGTAAGTCATCAATAAAATAAGAGCATTTTTGTAACTTAATCCTCGCTATCTTTTTCGCAATAGATGATTCAAAAAACACACGACTTTTATTAAAAAGACCATTGAAATCAAGCCAATCTAGGGCTGCTTTATGTAGGTCATATTGGGGTCCTTGATAAGGATATTTTGTTTTATGACTAATAATAAATATTTCATAATCAAATTTAGCAACTATCTCTAAAAAATATTTAAAATATGGGAATACCAATGCTTTACGCATTTGCGTGCCATAAACAAAGCCTTGTAATGCGGTCCAATTATCTTGTTGATTATGTTCATGCAAATAATTTTTAACAGCATCTTTAGTTTGAACTATAGATGCTGGAACTAAATTCTGTTCTATTGCAACATTATAAAAAACACTATCGTAAGAGACTATTGTATTATCAAAGTCTATACCAATAATAGCGCGCATCAGGCACCTCTAAACTTCTAAAGCCATATTTTTCATAGCGCGTACATTATGGCAATTATCTTTATCAACAATATTACCTAATTTATATTGCGCTATAATCTCAACTATCGCATCTCTTACATTTTTTTTAGGTTTAAATCCGGTACTTAATAATTTATCTGAATTTAATCGATACGAACGTGGATCATTACTTTCTGTGACTGAAATTTCTGCTGGAATATATTCATTAACTATTTTGGCGATATCAAGAATTGATATATTTTCAAATCCAGCATTAAAAATCCCAGATATATTGCTATCAACAAGATAAATATATAAATCGGTTATATCATCTATATGAATATTGGGACGTGTCTGCATACCACCAAACACAGTAATGTGTCCTTTGGATAAAGCCTGCATAGCTAGCATATTTACAGATACATCTAAACGCATGCGCGAAGAATATCCGCAAACTGTCGCAGGCCTTACGATTTGAATCAGCATATCATTTGCATAACTTTGCAAAACTCTTTCAGCAACCATTTTTGCTTTATTATATTCAGAAATAGGCAAAAGTTCTGTATCTTCTGTTACGTGTATTGCATCAGATATTCCATACACACTGCCTGATGAGGCATATATAAATTTTTTAACCCCGTTTTTAACTGCCGCATCAGCTAATAACATAGTGCCTAAAGCGCTGGTTTCCCAACTTAATTTAGGATCAAGATCAGCACATGGGTCATTTGCAACAGATGCAAGATGAATAACAGCATCTACACCAAAAAACCACTTGTTTTCAACCTGCCTAATATCCGCTTTAATTACTGATAATTTTGGATGGCTCACCAAAGTATTACCAAACCACATAACATCAACAACAACAACTTCATGTCCTTTAGCCAATAATTTAGGCACTAGAACTGAGCCTTTATAACCACATCCACCAGTAACTAATAATTTCATTTAGAGTGTTCCTTGATTAAATAACAATGTCTTTCTCTATTGCTTGCAATAATGTCCCAACTATTTTATCTAACGTCAGTCCAAAATATGACCTTGCATAAACCTGGTTTCCAATATATGGCATAAATTTATCATGTGTGCCAAACCTGTAAAATTTGGTTTTAGTATAACCATTATCCATATTCCATTCAGCTATTGCACTACTTAAACCACCTATTAAACTATGCTCTTCAAGAATGGCAACTATGCCGTATTTTTTTCTAACTTCAATAAGTAAATCTTTATCTAATGGCTTAACCGTATGAAAACTCTCAACACGAGCACTTATATCAAAACTTTTTAATTTATTTGCAACCTCTAATGCTAAACTCATCATATTACCGGTACTAATTATACATAAATCATGGCCATCTAAAATGGTAATTGATTTTCCAATCACAAAATTAGGCGCGGTTTTATGAATAAGTGGTTCTCCTTTTTTGCCAAGGCGTATATACACAGGTCCATTTTGTAATAAGGAGGCTTGAATTGCGCAATCCACCTCAATTGCATCGCAAGGGCAAATGACAGATATATTGGGCAGTAACCTTAACATACCTATATCATCACAAGAATGATGAGTCGGTCCTAATTCAGCATAAGAAAGCCCGGCACCTGTACCAACAATTGTAACTGGTAAATTATGATAGCAAACGTCTACTCTAATTTGTTCTAAACAACGAGTTGTAATAAAAGGTGTGATTGAATATGTAAATGGCCTATACCCCATCATAGCCAAACCTGCAGCAACTCCAGTTAAATTTGCCTCAGCAACACCGCAATTATAAAACCTATCTAATGATACCTCTTTTAAATTATCAAATAACTTGTTACCAATATCACCTGAAAGGAGTACGACCCTATGATCTTTCATAGCCAATTCTGTTAAGGACTTTGCAAATGCATTACGCATAAATTGCCTCTTCTTTCAATAATTCCTGCTTTGCCATAAGCACTTCTGCTGCTGTTGGAATTTTATAATGCCAATTATTATCATCTTCCATAAAAGAAACACCTTTGCCTTTAACAGTATGAGCAATCAAAGCTTTAGGCTTATTTTTAGCCAATGTTTGTTGCATTAAATGACTTGAAATGGCGCAAGTGTCATGGCCATCAACCTCATAAGCATCCCAGCCAAACGCTACCCACTTATCAACTAAAGGGCCTAAAGACATAACTTCTTCACTTCTACCTGTAGCCTGCCACTTATTAAAATCAATAATAGTTATTAAATTATTAAGCCTCTTTGCGCTCGCAAACAAAGCGGCTTCCCATACTGAGCCTTCATTACATTCACCATCACTCATAAGCACATATACTAAATTATCAATTTTTTTAATTTTTGAACCAAGCGCAAGCCCTGCTCCAATTGGCAACCCATGGCCTAAAGACCCTGTTGCCGCCTCAACCCCTGGAACGCCATGGGCGAGTGGATGTTCGCCAAACGAACTTCCATCCTGACCAAAAGTGTCTAAAAGATTTTTATCAAAAAATCCTTTTTCAGCCAAAACCTGAAATAATGCCGGAGCTCCATGCCCTTTACTTAAAATAAATCTGTCTCTATTTTCTTGAAATGGTTGTTTGGGATTTATCTTTAATACATCCCAATATAAAGCAACTAAAATATCTATAATAGATAAACAAGAGCCAAGATGCGGGGCGTGTGCAATATGTGATGTCTCAATAACTCTTGCTCTTAATATATTTGCAATTTGCTCTAACGATTTATTCAACATTATTAGCTCTACTGTTTATGAACATAGTCTGACTGAGTTTTTTTTAATTCATTAAAATTAGCATCAATCCACGCAATGGTATCTTCAATCCCTTTTTCTAAACTAATATTATCCATCCAATTTAATTTAGCATATGAATCTTTAGAGTCTAATAAATACGCGGCATCCTTACCTGGTCTATCCTCTACAATATCTACTATGTCGTTAAAGTTAACTTGTAAACTATCACAAATGAGCCCAACGACATCGCGAATAGAAATATTTCTTTTTGTTGAAAAATGATAAATTTCTCCGGGTGATGCATTTAACATAGCAAGCATAGTTCCATTAACAACATCTTTGATATGAATAAATGAACGTACAGAGTGACCACCACCATGCAAAGGTAATTTCTTGCCCATTTTAATATTTAAAATTGTTTTAGGAATAATTCTATATAACTGCTGCCCAGGGCCAAAAACATTCGCGGCGCGAGTAAATACCACGGGGAAATTATAGTTTTTTTGTAGCGCCGTGAGCCACATATCTCCTGCTGCTCTTGAAACTGCATATGGCGTACTTGGGTTATAGCTAGTATTGGTTGGAACTAAACCTTGGCAAGATCCATATACTTCAGGAGTTGAAATATGCACATATTTTTTTAAAAAGTCAAAAGTTTTAAGCGACTCATGCAATTTAACCATTGCAACAACATTAGTTTGCATCCAGTCAACAGGATACTGCCAACTTTCAGCAACCATACTTTGAGCTGCAAAATTCACAATATAACTTGGTTTTTTTTGCTTAATCAAATCGATAATATCAGACAAATGTTTATTCAAATCATATTGATAAAAACTATAGTTAGCAGTTTTGTCTTTATTTAACCATCTATAC
>CAZADN010000003.1:0-3005 GCA_964483895.1 uncultured Legionellaceae bacterium | reverse complement strand
AAAAAAACATCCGCGGCCTCTTTAGAGCGGCTAATTCCTGTTACCGAAAAATCATTCTCGAGAGCATGCCGAATAAACTCAGCGCCTGAAAAAGAGTTACTCCCTATTACAAATATTCTTTCCATATATTTAACCCTTACCTACTTAACGCTCTAATTCATCATAAACTACATAGCTTAATATACGCTATACTTCGCATCTTATGGTCTCGCGAAGTATATATCCTCAATAAATTTAAAAGTGTTTTTTGCGCATTTTTCCCAAGAATATTCTTTTCCACGCAAAAATGCCAGCTCCGCCAGCTTTTTTCTTAAATCTAAATTAAAAGTCAATTCACGAATGCTTGCTACAATTGACTCTAATGATTCTGGATTAAAATATACCCCAGCGCCCCAAGCGCCTCTGGCATAGGGGCACTTTTAGAATATGTTAGCGTGCCATTAAACTAAACTTCCGTTGCAACTAACTTATCATTAAACCTCATATTTTCCAGCATGAATCTATCCGACAAATTATGTAATAAAAATTGATGCCCAACCTCAACAAAACCATAATCGTTTGAGTCTAACCAAAAATTTATATCTCCCAAAGAGCGTAACCGATTGGTTTTGCTAAATCCAGTAAAACTTATAACCAAATTTCCACTGCTTCTAGCAGCAATAGCTGCATTACAAATATTTTCTGACTTACCTGAACTACTAATTGCTATCAACACATCATTAGGTTTAATAATTTGAGATAAAACTTTCGAATATACATTTTCATAACCAAAGTCATTAGCCATACATGTAACTAAAGATGATTCATGCAATACTCTAGCATTTATTTTTGCGACATTTATAAAATCAACTAATGCATGGCTTGCAACCGCTGCACTACCGCCGTTGCCAACAATATATAAGGTATTTTTATTTTTTTGCAGGGAATATAATCTAGTCGTAACCTCAAAAGCAGCCTCCTCAAGATCAATTATTGATTGATAATAATCAGTACAAAAAGTACCTTTAATTATTTCGATGAATTTTTCAACCCTATCTTTAATTCTCATCATATCCCTAAGTCCTTTTATATAATCATTAACTAAACCGCTATTTTTTAACATATTAATAATATAAAATCTAAAAATAAATAAGTTTTCTATATATTTTGTTAACGCATACTATATACAATACAAACAAGATCTTGAATAATACTTAGTAACACAATAAACTAAATACTCTTAAATATCCTCAATATTTTTCTGGATACTTACATAATGGCTAATGTAGTAGGAATAGATGCATCTCGCAACCACTCTGGTGGGGCAATTGCGCACATTATAGGAATACTAAATGGCGCTAATCCTCAAGACTTTGGTATTGATAGTGTACATCTTTGGACTTATAAAGCCCTTGCGGATAAGATTCCTAATTACCCTTGGCTCACAAAACATATTCCAAAAGCTCTTAGTAAATCAATGTTACATAAATTGTACTGGCAATATTTCCACTTACCCAAAGAAGTGAAGCAAGCCAAGTGTAATATTTTATTTAATACTGATGCAGGCTCTATCTGCCCATTTCAACCATCAATTACTATGAGCCAAGATTTATTATCATTTGAACCAAATGAAATGCGAAGATATGGCATTTCAAAGCATAGACTAAGGCTTATAATCCTAAAATTTATTCAAACTAAATCCTTAACTAATTCTGATGTATCTATATATTTAACTAAGTATGCGCAAAATATAATTCAAAAAACGCTTAAAACAAATACATCTGTAGTGATATCACATGGCATTGATAAAAAATTTCATCAAGATATTGCAATAGAAAAACTTTTCTTTGACCAAACAAAATCGGTTCAATGTTTATACGTATCAAATGCCGATTTGTACAAGCATCAATGGCATGTAATAGAGGCCATTGCGAAACTTCGAAAAGCAAATATTAATGCAACGTTACTTTTAGTTGGTGGTGGTTCTGGATTAGCTCAAAAAAAATTAGAGAAGCAACTTAAAATATCAGACCCACATAATACTTTTACTAAACAGCTAGAGTTTGTACCTCATGAAAGAATTCCGCAATTACTAGCTAATACTAATATTTTCATTTTTGCATCAAGTTGTGAAAGTTTACCAATAACATTATTAGAGGCTATGGCATCTGGACTACCAATTGCAAGCTCAAATAGAGGACCAATGCCGGAAGTACTTCAAAATGGCGGTATATATTTTAATCCAGAATGCAAAG
Source organism: uncultured Legionellaceae bacterium (assembly GCA_964483895.1). Lineage (GTDB taxonomy): Bacteria > Pseudomonadota > Gammaproteobacteria > Legionellales > Legionellaceae > 2-12-FULL-35-11. The sequence continues at coordinate 771 of CAZADN010000003.1, read as the reverse complement.
ACTCAATCGCTTTGGCTATAACTACCATCATAAACGACCAAGATCTTCGAATTAAGCTTGCAAAAAACGCACAATTGCTTTCCAAGCAATATACCTGGGAAGAGTGTTCAAAACAAACTTGGATGCTACTCAATAAAACTATCCAAACCGCAGAAGTAGACATATAAATGATTACATTAATTAATTATGGACTAGGTAACATCCGTGCATTTATTAATGCCTACAAAAAATTAGGTATTACTCTTGCAATTGCTAACTCGGTAAGTGATTTAACATCTGCTTCAAAACTTATTTTACCAGGAGTGGGCGCCTTTGATCATGCAATGCAAAAATTTAATGCATCTGGTATGCGTGATACCATATCTAATATGGTGTTACAAAAAAACATACCAGTATTAGGTGTCTGTGTTGGAATGCAAATGCTTGCAGATTATAGTGAAGAGGGTAATCTACCTGGACTTGGATGGATAAAAGGCGCTGTTAAAAAATTTAATCTAAATGATAATCCTAATATAAAATTACCTCATATGGGCTGGAATAATCTCAAAATTAAAAAAAACAATCCCATATGTCTTGAACAAGACATATCTACTTGGTTTTATTTTCTTCACTCATATTATTTCGAATGCAAAAACATCGAACACACTTAAGCAACAGCCACCTACGGCATAGAGTGTTCTGCATCTATAAATTACCAAAAAAGTGATGGTGTACAATTTCATCCAGAAAAAAGCCTACTTGCTGGGGTTGACTTACTAAATACAGTGGCGA
>CAZADN010000002.1:0-29616 GCA_964483895.1 uncultured Legionellaceae bacterium | reverse complement strand
AATATTGGAATATCTTGCTAATATGGCTTATTATATAAAAGGTTTAAAAATCTTAATATAAAGTATAATATTTTCTCTGATAGCTACCTGTTTTATCCTGTGGTTTATAACTCACGTAAAGACACAATTCAGATAAGTTATAGGCACCACATATTCAAAAAAATTATTGCAGAAAATCCGGATATAACCCATTTTGCTTCACTTACGAATTCACTGGCTTTTTTTAAAAAACCAGAAAATGTTCATTATTGGCATCACTTTGGTCTTAGAGATGCCTCTACTTTTGATTTAGCAGGTAGATTTAGTACTTGCAATTGCGCACTTGATATTATGTTGGGTATGGCAAAGTATTTGGGATTTGCAAAAGTAATTCTTTTGGGATGTGATTATTTATGTACACCGAAAATGGAAGGGCACTTTTACTCAAATGCTGTACCGGTATTTGGGAAGGATGATATAGCTTATGCCAAGAGTAGGAAAAATGTTGCTGGTTCTTTAGATGTTTTAGTTGTTTGTCCCAAAGGCGTATCAAGCGAATATTTTCCATGGGTTACGTTTGATGATTATTTTGGCGCACAGGAATTGTACCAATCTAATGAAGAAATCATTGAAAATGATTATCTGAATTTGTTGCGCAAGGTGGCTGATAAAGGTCTTGTATGGATGTAATTATGCTAGAATGTCTTCATATCCAAATGACTATGCTCCTACAGCGCACCACATACGCCTAGAGCCCCCGTCAAGAAATGAGCAAATTTATCAAATTTCGCGGCAACTGCCATATTTTCGGAGATAATTACTGGATCGATTAGCATAGACAGATTATATGCTTAACTCATTATAAAAGAACAAGTTATTTTTTTAATCTCCTAATTTCCTATATTTGCCAAAGAGATGGGCATATTAAATTTAAATCCGCGCTTACTAAATCATCTGGGGGCTTAAAAAATAACTCTTTAACTGCTAATATTTCCTGTAAATGTAACAAACTTCTAATACCAATTACAACACGATTAACTTCTTTTTGATATAAAGCAAAATTCAAACACGCCTCTAACGCTGTAATTTGTTGTTTTAAAAGCCAATTGTGCCAACTTTCCCATAATGAATGCCACTTATTGAATTTTAAATTCTGTTCTGTTAATTCTTTTAATAATAGCCCTTTTAAAAAAACTGATCGAAGGTGAATTTCAACACCAATATTATGCAATTTAGCAAGCCATCCTGTGTTAAGCATACGCCTATCTAAAATATTATATGGCACTTGGATAAGATCAAAGCTATACCTTGAGCATAAAATATCTAAATCATCAAAACTAGAAAAAGATATTCCTATTTTACTTACGATTCCTCTCTCTTTTAAGGAAAGAAAAGCCTTATACATTATATCACCTTGAGGACCGAGTAATTGAGTGGTTGAATGAAATAGCAAACCATATAAATTATTTACTCGTAACCGACCTAAAGATGCGTCTATAGCTTTAAAAATCCACTTCGAACTATCATTACATGAGTCAGGGATATTGGGTATCTTTGAAATCACTTTCCACTTATCAACACCTATATTACCTAAGCGTTGCTCACTAACTCCATAAGTAATAGCAGTATCTAATGTATCAATTCCATTTAATAAAGCGGATTGAAGAATTTTTTCTATTTCTTCTTCATCAACTGGGCGAGCATTATTAATACCATAAGGAACACCAAATTGTACCGTTCCAATTGCAATGCGCTGTTTTATCATTATGATGCCTTTGCAAAGGGTTTATATCTTTTAATGCTTTCCCATAAAATAAAACCGCGCATCACCAAAGCCTTCATTAAAATCTCTCTTAATATTAAAATTTTCACTTGAGTTACCTAGGTTGTTATAAGCACTCCATTTTTAAATATAAACGAGTCCTTAAGAATTCTTTATTAAAGAGTTTATTTCTCCTATTGTCAATAAAACTAAGCTTTTAATTCAGGGCAATGGGTGTCATTTGGTGACTATTTTGGCGCACAAAAATCGTATCAATCTAATGAAGAAATTATTGAAAATGATTACCTGAGTGTGTTACGAAAGGCGGCTAATAAAGGACTTGTATGGATGTAATTATGCTTGATCTGGAACAAAGATTTGACCCCTATTCTTGGACCCATAATTCTTGAATTCTTGTACACTATGTTCGCTAAGCCCGGTCTAAATTAGACTACAATAGGTCTCTTGATTTTGTTTTAGTGCAAGAAGGCACACAGGTTACGCAAGATGGCTAATATCATTAAATAAATTTGGAGCAATAGAGTCTATAAGGAAATAGGAGCCTTTAGGAGCCAAATGACCATGATCTATAGCTGTGAGGTCCAAATAACTATCGCCAATCCTAGTCAAGCACCCATCATTATTACACATAACTTTATAAGCCGAAATATAATCAATTCCTAACTTCATGGCCTCATGGCTAAGCTTTACATCTACATCTGCCATTACCTTGCGAAGACCAAAATTCATTCTTAATGGTGACGTATTAGAATGATTTTTTCTCCAATAAGATACAATATTTCTTGGCAAAGTATCAGCCCATTCTGGAACTGGACCAAGCAAAACAATTTTCTTAATTCCAATTTTTTTTAATTCACTTACCGTAATATTAAGCTTAGATAAATCATATCCTTGCCCACGCCACCTCGCATGCAAAATTACAATATCAGGTTTAATATTTTTAATCCTTATCAAATTAGCATCATTGATTGATTTACAAAGTGGCCGTGATGTTGGACTTTGATAAGTAAGCAGTGGTGGGCAAGCCGAAGCAGTATACTGAGCAATTCCAAATTGTCTTTTAGATTGTAGTAATTTAAACCCTGGATAAAGTGCGGCAGCGTATGAATCGCCCCATATAAATATTAACGGCCTTTTCCCTGAATCCACGCATGTCTTTGAAAACTTAGAACTATCTTCATCTGAGGCCAATAAACAACTATGCTCTCGGTAAATCTTTGACATATCAAATTTATTGCTAGAAACCTGTTGTATAAATAATGGCAAATCGTATCTAAATCCCAGCCCATCATATTTATAAGTACTAAAGCCAACTAATCCAACTATAGTCATAGACGCTAATAAACCAATAGTTTTTTGCGTACTATATCTTCCATAACGTAGCGGCCTCTCAATTAGTTTATAAGTCAATACAGCCAATAAAATACTAATAAAAATTGGAATGATGCGATATTGAGGGGTAGATGTATTAGGAGAAATTATATTCATAAAAAATATTACTGGCCAGTGCCACAAATACAATGGATAACTAATTATTCCAAACAAAACAAGAATAGGATGCGCAAGAACTTTTCGGTTTATCCAAGCATCTGAGCCAGCGGCAATTATTAAAAATGTTCCAATAGTTGGTAATAATGCCCACCAGCCAGGAAACGCAAAAATTGAATTTAATCTGATACAAGCTATAGCAATAAAAATAAGTCCAATAAAAGAAGCACAATTTCGGATTGGTAGTGAAATTTTATCTAAATACCAAGTCTTATTTAAACAAATATATGCCAATATACTTCCAACCAATAATTCCCATAAACGTGTAATAGGTAAATAAAAAACAGCCTCTGGATTAAGATGTATTTTAATAATATTACAAATAAAAGACGCAGAAAAAACAAAAAATATAGTAACCATATTAGCTTTTAATCGCCATAACAAATACATAACTAATGGCCAGATCAAATAAAATTGCTCTTCTATACCTAGGCTCCATAAATGCAAAAGAGGCTTCAAAGTAGAATCCGTATCAAAGTAACCTGACTCTTTCCATAATATAAAATTTGAAATAAAGCTCGCACCACCTGCAATGTGCTTACCAAGCATTTTATATTCATCTGCCAACAGTAAAAACCACCCCAAAATATAAGAGCTTACTAATACCAAGATGAGAGCTGGAAAAATGCGCTTAATGCGCCGAGTATAAAAGTTTAAAAAACTAAAAGAATCATTATCAAAACCTTTCAAAATGATTGCAGATATTAAATAGCCTGAAATTACAAAAAAAATATCAACCCCAACGAACCCACCATTTAGCAATACTGGTACAGCATGAAAGATGACAACAGACAAAACCGATATTGAGCGAAGACCATCTATGTCTGGCCTGTATACATGCTGCATCACATTATCAACCGGTACGGGCTTCGATAAATATTTGCCAAATATCGAATTTATAAATTGCTTGCTAAATATTTTGGTTAACGAAGTTGTTATAAGCAATCCATTTCTAAACATAAATACGTCCTTAAGAATTCTTTATTAAATAATTTATTTTTCCATATACTGCAGGACAAACATTATAATTCACATGATCATCATCTAAATATAATGGAAGACCATTTTTGTAACTAGAGCATGTTTTTTTGTTACAAATCAAATTAATTGGGTCAAATATAGTTATATTAGAATTAGAACGCGCCAAAATATTTAGAGTTTTGATGATTTGTTTTCGACGCGAATCTTGAATCTGCCTGGTTGTAATACAGTTTTTGTAATGATTAAAACTATTGTTTATACCAAATATTTGAAGTATTGGTGAATAACACTTAATAGGATGGTTTGGAAAATCTGGAAATGGGCCAATAATTACAAGCTTTGTATCAAGCTCTTTAAGTTTTTGGGCAAAGTTTTTTATATCTATTATATATCTTTGCATAGCCTCTTCTTGGGATAATAATTTTCCTTGATATGTCAATTGATGAGCCCTTGGATCATCATTAAACGTTTTAGAAAACCAAGTTGTAAACTGATTTGACAAAACAACTGTACTTCCCTTGCGAGCATGGTCTAGGATAAATCGAAATGCTTTTTTTGATGACTTATCAAATGGCCTGCCGGTCAAGCTACTCATTGATGTTGTAAATAATCCGTTAGTTCCCAATGAATATACTTGATAGTGATCTTTATTAAATAAATTTAACATCACCGTTACTAGCATTCGTGAGTGACTATCCCCAATAAAAAACACCCTCGGGGAGTTTTTTGATGTTAACATACATTTTGCGCTCCACTTATCTGCATTTAAATCGCATTGATTAATTGGGTAGTAATCCTGATAAGGAAATATAAATGGATCGTTTTTAATATTGTGATTAGTATGTAAAAATGAACATGCAGAGGTAAATATGGCGATAAAACTAAATGCTAACAAATTTCTAAATCTTAATTGAATCCAGTTAGATGTTCTTAACGGGTTTTCTATACAATAATAACTAATTGAGGCAATGCTAAATATAATTAAGACAACGATGATATTCTCAATAATATTAAATGGCCAGATTACACCAAAATTAAGGATTTTTAATATAGGCCAGTGATAAAGGTAGATAGAGTAAGATATACTACCTATACACATTAATATAGGATTGGTTAAAAATTGCGAAGGATACTTGCTAAGTAACAGTAATAGTAAACTTGCAAAACAACAAAGAATTGGCACAGAAAATAAAAAATATTTAGCTGGCAGTATAAATACGCTGCACATTCCTAATAGCAAAATAGCAATCAACCATGCATTATATTTAGCTATGACCCCATATATCTGATTTCTCTTCGTAAAAAAAAATGTTATAGAACCAAGCAAAAATTCCCAAAGACGTGATATAGGTAGATAAAATTGATAATTTTTATCGATAAAATATAAAAAAATGAATATACTCAGTGACATTAAAATAACAGGCAAACTCCATTTTATTATCGATTTATTTTTAACCTTTAAAATAAATAAAAATATGGGAAAGAATAAATAAAACTGTTCTTCAACTGCTAATGACCAGGTTGGTAGAAAAAAATTATATTGCGAGCCAAGCCCGAAATAACTACTTCCTGTATGAATTAAATAGAAATTAGATAGGCCTACTAACGCAGATGCACCGGTGCGACCAGTAATTTTTCCAATTTCAATAACTGTACCGACCAAAAAAACAACCAGAATACTTACAAAAAGCGCTGGAAATAGCCTCTTTGCTCTTCTGCAATAAAATTCAACAAGATAATTCTTTATTGATTTAGTTTGCATTTTATCCAGCGAAAGAGATACAACAAAGCCTGATATTACAAAGAAAAGATCCACGCCTAAGAATCCACTCGGTAAATAATGAGTGTCTATATGATTAATAAGAACGGCAATAATTGCAATGGCCCTAAGTCCTGTGATGCTTGATATAAATCCTTTACTTTTTGTCATATGATACCTTACTCAACAAACTCTGGGGCGCCAAATTTTTATCTTACGATTCGCAACCCTTTTTTTCAAAAGATAAGATGCTCTTAAATAAAGGCAAAATATTAAAACAAATCCTAAAAATAATACTCTATCTGAAGCTTGATTAACGAATAAAAATATCCCAATCCCTCCTATAATGAAAGCAACTAACATCAATATCAAAGAAATTTGCAGTGGTGAATAACTTAATTGCAGTAAAATATGATGAATGTGGCGCCTATCTGCTTTAAATGCGGATACACCTCTTAATTTCCTATTTATAATCAAATGGATGGTATCCATTAATGGTACTGCCAAAAGCCAAAGCATCAAAATTGGCGAAATTTTATTTTCACCTTGGGTGAGCCTAACAGTTAACCATGCTAAAGTTAAACCTATCAACATGCTACCTGTGTCTCCCAAAAAAGTTCGTTTCTTTAAGAAAAACTTACTAGGAAAGTTAAATAATAAAAACGCGCAAATCGCACTTATAAATACAATAATTACTGTAAACTCAAATTTTGCATCTACAATTACCGCAAGAACCCCAAGGAAACTAAACTCAACCAAACTTATACACCCCGTGATACCATCTATACCATCCATCATATTTACGGCATTTATCACTCCAATAAGTGCAAATATTGTAAATGGTATTGCAAATACTCCTAAATGAATGTTTCCAAGTCCAATTAAATCGCCTAAATCATAAATGATAGCTTGCCCAAATAAGGCCAAAACTATTATTGAAATAAATTGTATAAGAAATCTATGATTAACTTGTATTGATTTCATATCATCCAAAGTACAAACAAAAACTAATAATAAAGAGGCAGTCCAAAAAGCCAAGTACTGAGTTTTTTGTATAAAATACGGAAATAATATACAAGTGATTACAATGAAAATGGCAAGGCCACCAACTAATGGCACTTTTCCCCCATGTTTTTTACGCCCTCCAGGCATATCAATCAAGCCTAGTTTATCACTAAACGAATACAATAAGTGTAAAAACATTACTGCCAACACTAACGTTACTCCAAAAAGAAGTATGGGGTTACTATAAAGCATTAAATAATATTCAAGCATTTATCACTCCTTTGATAAAATCAATTATATAACCCTATGTGTATATTCCTAAAGATTTTGATATTTGTTGCACTGTACTTGTAGGAGAAAACATCTTATCTGCCAATTGTTTGCAACGGTTAGTTATTTCTTCATCCTTTAAAATATTATCAATTAATTCCAAGGCTTTAAATTTTAAATTTTCAAATGAGCCATCAAATCCAGCAACACCAACTTTTGCATTTTGAATTAATTCTATTAAATCATTATTCGGATTTATATGTGCTAAAACTGGTAAGCCGCTGCGCATATAAGAAATAAATTTTCCAGGAATATTATGTGACATATGTCTTATATCCAAGGCAATAAGACCAACGCTGCATTGAGCATATAGCCCTGGGATTTCCTTTGGATCAATTTCATCAAAAAAGACTATATTTTTTAAAGAAAGCTTAATCGCTTCTTTTTTTAAACGATTAGATTCTTTACCTCGACCAACAAAAAGAAAACCAATATCATCTCGATACTCGATACTCTTAGCTAAATGCAGTAATATATCCATGCCTTGCGCAATCCCCATATTTCCTGCATATACAAAAATTTTTTTATTGCTAAGTTTAGTCTTGGATATATCGATACTACAACCCACATTTTTAGGCTGTGCTAACCAATTATGTAAAACATGTGCGTCGCGCTTAAATAACTTTACCCATTTTTCAAAATAACTTAAATTACCTTTAGTCTGAACACCAATAGCATCTGCAACTGAATATTGATAATTTGCAACTTTTTTAAAAAAATAATATAACAAACCCTTTTTTAAAATACCTAAATCTAATGCCCACTCTGGAAAAATATCTCTGATTATTAAATAGCTTTTACAATTACTTTGAGATTTAAGAAACTTAACAAAAGGCCCTAAAAATATAGTTGGCGAATACCAAATTATGCCATCAAATATTTCATTGGCGACACTACTTTTTTTAAAATTCTTTTGCATCATAAATGGCATTAGAAGCTCATTTTTGGTACGTGATATATAATTCATATCCGTTGTTTGCAATGATTTGAGTCTCAAAATCCTAATTTTATCTTTGCTTTCTATTTGCGAAGATTGTTTAAGATTAAAATCTGGTACTATAACTGTTACCTCAAAACCATGTCTTATAAACTCAACGGCTAAATCCAAAAGCTGCACAGCGCCTGATGATCTCGTTGGATAAAAAATATCAGTTACTATTGCAATTTTCATTTATAAACTCAGCATTACATTTACCCCAAACAACTCGATTTACATAATCAGTATAACTATGAATTATGCGTACAATTTTATCAGACACATTAGGCATACTATAATCAGCAACTTCTCGAATTAAACGCTTCTTACCACTTACTTGAGTATCTAAAATAGCCAAGCCTTGCATGATTCTATCTAGGTTCATACCAACTAACATACAAACTGCCTCCTCCATGCCTTCTGGGCGCTCAAATGCCTCACGCAAGTTCAACGCTTTAAAATTCAAAATAGAAGCTTCTTCATTTATGGTGCCGCTATCTGATAATACAGCTTTTGCCATAGTTTGTAATTTATTGTAATCCTTAAAACCTAGTGGCTTTAATAATTGTACTTTATCGTTAAATACAGCACGCATAGACTCTATTTTACCTCTAGTTCGAGGATGTGTTGATACTATAACTGGCATATCATAAATACTAGCTATAGAATTTAACACGTTTTTGAACTTGTAAAAATTACTATCTGAGTCAATATTTTCTTCCCTGTGTACACTTACTAAAAAATATTTATTCTCAATTAAATTTAAACGCGATAAAACATCGGATGCTTCAATACCTTCTTTGTAATAATTTAAAACTTCATACATAGGACTTCCAGTTTTAATCACAAGATCCGATGGCAATCCCTCTTTTAACAAGTACTCACGCGCAATTGAACTGTATGTAAGGTTAATATCCGCGATATGATCAACCATACGCCGATTTATTTCCTCTGGTACGCGTTGATCAAAACATCTATTACCAGCTTCCATATGAAAAATTGGAATTTTATGCCTTTTTCCTGAAAGAGCAGCCATACAACTATTTGTATCACCTAAAACTAATATTGCTTCGGGTTTAATGCGCTTTAGCAATTCATTAACTTCTATAATAACCTGACCAATCGTTTCAATTGAATCGTGACCTGCTGCACTTAAAAAATAATTAGGCTCACGAATTTCTAAATCTTTAAAAAATATTTCATTTAATTCATAATCGTAATTTTGGCCAGTGTGCACTAAAATATGCTCGGTTAAGTTATCAAGTTTAACAATAACTCTAGATAACCGTATAATTTCAGGTCTAGTCCCAACAATTGTCATGACTTTCATTTTTTTCATTTAAACCTCACAAATCACTGTATCAGGGCGCTCTTTATCAAATTTTTCATTTGCCCAAAGCATTACAATCATTTCATCTTCGCCTACATTAGTAATATCATGCGTCCAACCCGGTATTGTTTCTACTACTTGCGAAGTAGCACTGGATGTGAAAATCTCATAAGTTTCATTACTAACTATATTTCTAAACCTAAATTTAGCATTGCCTTTGATAACTAAAAATTTTTCTGATTTTGAATGATGATAATGCCCACCTCTGGTAATTCCTGGATAAGCTGTAAAAAAAGAAAACTGACCACAATCAGGCGTTTTTAACATTTCAACAAAAATTCCACGTTGGTCTTTATGTGTAATCAAATCATAAACAAACTTATTTACGGGTAAATAACTCACATATGTTGCATATAACGCCCTTGTTAAACCAGCACCAACTCTTTCAACAGTTAAGCAATCTCTGCAATTTTCAAATGCATATATCTGTTCGGCTAATTGCTTTAATGTAATATGATATTCGGGTGTAATTTTGTAGCGTTTAAAACCATCAAAGCCAGTTTTTATTAATGCTAAAAAACCATTAACAACATCATCTATATATACTAAACGTAACAATTTTTCAGGTTCAGTAACAATAATCGGTAAGTTATTAGCTATATTATAAGAAAACGTTGCGACAACAGAATTATAATTTGGCTTACACCACTTTCCAAAAGTATTTGGTAGTCGATATAAAGCAACTGGATTACCAGAACTATTTGCAAAATTTTCTAAAATAATTTCAGCTTCGCGCTTACTATCACCATATGGATTAGAGTATTCAGCTTGAATAGATGATACAAAAATTATAGGTACAATGCGTTTTACAATTGCAATTCCTTCGCAAATTTTACTGGTTAAATCTCTATTAACCTTAATAAAATCATCAGTATTTTTGGGTCGATTCTCGCCAGCCAAATGGACAATAAAATCGGCTTTAGCAATTAAACTAAATAATAATTGCTCATTATCGTTTCTGGTAAACTTTAATACTTCAATATTTGGTTGTTCTTGCAATCTAATAGTTAAATTTTTACCTATAAACCCATTAGCACCGGTGACTAAAATCCGCATTCTAATACATCTCCTTGTATATCATCCTACATATGGGGCTTTAACTCAAATGCTCCCATGCTAAAGGAGTTCCTTTTTTAACATCTTTGCTAACTTTTTTAGATATAAACATATCATAATATTTAGGTGCAAGCCCAAGGCCTGGTCTAATTGCTTTTAAGTTTTCATGAGTTAATATATCACCTTTTTTTAAGTCTTTGGCTATATATAATGTTCTTCTAAAAACTAAAGAATTTTTTTCACTCGCAGTTGGGCCAATATAAATTGAGCCGATTGATAAAGCCGCACGACTAGATTCTATCACTAATTGTTTTAATTCATGAGGCTCTAGTGAAAACTCCGCATCAACTCCCCCATCATTACGATTCAAAGTGACATGTTTCTCAATAATTGTTGCCCCTAAAGCAACACTTGCAATAGCAACTCCAATACCTAAAGTATGATCAGATAATCCTACTTCACAATTAAAAGCATCGCGCAGATGTGGTATACTTGCAATATTAGCATTCGATGCATCAGCTGGATAGCTACTCGTACATTTTAGCAAGGCAAGAGACATACAACCAGCACTACGCGCAGCTGTTACAGCATCATCTATTTCAGCAAGAGTTGCCATACCTGTTGAAATAATTACCGGCTTATTAGTTGCAGCAACTTTTTTAATTAAACGCAAATCTATATTTTCAAAAGATGCAATTTTGTAAGCTGGTACATTTAAAGACTCTAAAAAATCCACAGCAGTTTCATCAAATGGCGTACTAAAAGCAATTAACCCACGTGCTTTGGCCCTATCAAAAATAGGCTTATGCCACTCCCATGGAGTATATGCGCGTTTATATAAATCATACAAACTACTGCCATGCCATAATGAATTTTCGTCACTAATATAAAACTCATCATTGGATAGGTCAAGTGTCATAGTATCAGCCGTATACGTTTGTAACTTTAAAGCATGTGCGCCTGAATCGGCAATTGCATCCACAATTAAAAGCGCTGTATCTAAAGACTGATTATGATTGCCTGACATTTCAGCAATAATAAACGGTTTATTATTTTTACCAATATTGACCTCAGAGATTTTAAAACTCATAACCAATCCTTATAATTATTCAATTAAAACTTTTCAATACGCAGTTTATATTTTCGTTGTAGGTGCTCAAAATAAGCAGGGTAACTATCATTGTCAACGATTCTTAATAGGTTAAACTGCTCTTTTATAGTTTTATCAATATCAACCAGACTATCATCTTTGCTTCGGCGCGGCCAATAAGTAGCTTCTCCTTCTTGAGCCCTAGCCCAAGAGGCACTTTCAGGAAAGTTATTAACCCAATCAATGCAAATTGACTCTGTTACTTTTGAAAGCTTAAATCTCCACTCATTTACTAACTCTGTACCATCTAACTCAATCCATTTTTGCGCGTAAATTGGTCCTGAGTCAACATCTAAATCAGCCTCAAATAAAGTTACACAAACTCTATCACTACCATTCAATATCTGCCACGACATGGGTGACCAACCTCTACCATACGGTAAGTTATCGGCATGCACAACAAGATTGTGTGTATTTAAATTTAATTGGGCTTTGTTAATAATTTTTGAATAACTAAGAATAAAACAAACATCACCATCACTTAGTAATTTATGGTTGTGAATGACTTGAACTAAGCGCCCGTCATTTATCCATTTTTTTTGTAAATTATTAACCATCGGTATAATCCAGCTACTATCATCACACAAAATAGTAAGTCTAACTGGATAATTACTCTTATTAAGAGAACTTTTTTGAATTTTTGGATGTATTTTTAATTTACTATTAATTATATAAAATCCTCGCAATTTCTCAAGCATTTTAGAAAATAACAACTTATCTAATTCATTTATAAAAAATAAAGAATCGTCTATGTTTAGGTCAACTTTCACCACGCTCTTAATTTTATCAAAATTAAGAGCAGCACTACCTAGCGGAAGTCCAGACGCATCCTCCAAAAAGTGATAAAGTTTATTATTTTCATCTTCATGCGTAATTTTATATACAATAGATAAATTATTTATGCTAATTATTGCTCTAATAACTCTAAAAACACCTAGTCCATCAACCAAGTCTCGACTTTTTTTTGATAGATTTTGTAATAACGTGGGATTTTTTACGGCATTTTGAATAACATGGTTCCAATCATTAGAGGTTTTTATATTACCTGATATATGCAATTCATCTTTGGAAAGAGAACTTATTGTTCTATCTTGGTTACTTGCTACACTAATAGATATGGACGGCACTCCCAATGTAAATTTCTCCCAAGTTGTTGCGCCACCAGCACCTATTACTAGATCTGCGCGGGCCATTAAACCCATAAGAGATGGTAATGCATAATGTATTGTTGTGCCTGGGCGCCTTGATACTATATTTTTTATTGATTGTAAATTAAAATGATTTACTCCAATCACTACATCAACTGACAAATAAGCCAAATTGTCTTCAGAAAGCGCTAACAGAACCTTTTCAGTATTATTAGCAGCATCACTTGCGCCAAAAAAAACTAATACACGATTTATCACGCCATTTGAAAATGGTAGATGATTTCTTAGTTTAGAATAAATAGGATTAATTAATGCATATTTAGGGCCTAACAAACAAATAGCTTTTTGGGGGACCAAATCATGATAATAATTCCTATTTTCTTTATCAGTATAGTTTTGATCTAATAAATAATCACAATCGTGAATCCTATTTGCTAAATCATCTATTACTAAAATTCTTTTAAACGCATGTCTAATTATTTTTTCCCACTTATAATCCAAAGAGTAATGATCAACTATCATCCAGTCATAAGTGGCGTCTGAAAGTAATTCTAAAGTTTCAAAAGCATCTTGTTCAATTGATGTTCCAATCCATGAAGAATACTCAGAATTACTATCAATTATTTCATCAACTATTTTAGGTAATTTTAGAACTAAATATTCATTGTCTTCAAGCATTTTTATCAAATTGCCAGCATGTTCGCGACAAATAAATATAACTTTTACACCATTAGCCCTTAATTCATTTGCCATGGTCAAACAACGCATTACATGACCACTACCAATTTTAAAGCTACTATCTACTCTGAATACAGCTTGCACTTCAATTTAGCTCCTCTGATAAAAAACCTAAAAAATACCAACGATAAGTTAACTAATTTAATCTTTTAAAACCGTCATGACAAATTTTACTTTTTAATAGTTTAGTAATATCCCTTCCTTCTTCACATTCAGCAATCATCTTAAAAATGGGTGCGAGCTCATTAAAATATTCTTCTATTATCTCATCAGTATGAGCAACGCTTGCATATAAGCAGTTAGACGCAAGATAACCTTTTGCGAGCATTTCCTGAGTAATCAATGTCTTATACGCCAATGAATTTTTACTTTTAATTGTAAATCCACTTAGTGCAGGAATTCCCCATAAATCTAAGGTTAAATTATGCTCTTTGGCTAATTTAGACCAGCCATCACGCATTTTATACCCAATGTTAGTTATCACATCCCATGAATTAAGTTTTTGCATTACATCAAGGGTCTTTAAAGCAGCAACAGGACCAATGCGTTCTGTCCAAAAGGTGCTGCTTATAAAACTAGTTTGTGATGCCTCCATTACTTCACGCCTACCAATTATTGCAGTGATAGCGTATCCATTACCAAGCGCTTTTCCAAACATTGCCATATCAGGTTCAACACCATAAAGTTTGTGTAATCCACCAAAAGTTTGCCTAAACCCCGAGGTGCATTCATCAAATATTAAGACGATATTATGTTTAGTTGCAAGATTTCGTACCTTCTCTAAAAAACCATCTTCCGGGCCTTTATTTCTAGAGACCTCCATCTTTATAACCCCAATATCATGTTTAGCAATAAGATTTTCAAGCTCATCTATACGATTATAATTAAATGGAAAAACAGTATTGCGTAAATTACTCGGCACACCATTTGGCTCTAATCCTGGTAGTAAATGACTCGATAATGATTTTTCATCGCCTAAATTCGCGGCTAAATACCAATCGTGCCACCCATGATAACCACAAAATGCGACTTTATCTCTACCACTTGCAGCCCTGGCTATACGAATAGCAACAGCATTCGCCTCTCCACCAGTTCTTGCAAAGCGAACCATAGAGGCCCAGTCATGTAACTCGACTAATCGTTCAGCTAAATAGATCTCCTCAGCACAATTTAGTGTGCTCATATTGCCATTATCTATCACTGACCTCACTGCATCATCAACCTCTTTATTACCATAACCCAAAATATTAGTACCAATACCCATAATAGACATATCTATATATTGATTACCTTCTAAGTCCCAAACATTACATCCTTTAGCTTTACTAAAATATGATGGCCATAAATCAGGTAAAAACATTTCCGCACGTTTAGATAAAAGCATATTTCCACCAGGTATAATGTTCTTAGCTCTTTTCCATAGCTTTTGCCCCAAGCCTAATGTACCTCCTTCATTTCTCACAATATCTTTATTATGTTTAAAAAATTCCTGGTGATTCTTTTTTAAACTCATAACCTCTTCCCAACTAAAATCAATACGTGGTGCAAAATACTTAAAAATATCCTTAATCACTAATAAATCGACAGGTTCATCAACCGTGAGTCTAACATTTGAGTAATCTATCTGATTTGCATAATTGATTTTTTTAAAGCTTTCATTTTGTCTAATAAATGGAGTCACATGTTCAAGATCATAGCTTTTATTAGCTTGCTGATAAGAGAGTTCTAAAGCCTTAAAGCTAAATACCTCTGTACATAATCCATCAGGATAAGTTGGTGGGGAAGTGTTGCTTGCATAATCGACAGAGTTATTAAAAAAAGTCTCGATTACCTTATCAACCAGAACTGGGTCTATAATTGGACAATCACCTGTTATTCTAACTACAACCTCTGCACCTTCTTGTTTTGCAGCGTTGTAGTACCTCTCAAGGACATTATCTTCACTACCACAATAGCTATTAAAACCAAGCTCTTCAATATAAGAAACTAACTTTAAATTATTGGGATTGTCAGAGGTTGCAAGGATAATTTTATCAATTTTCTTCGAAAGTGACAGACGCTTTAATAGTACACCTATCATTGGCACCCCATTAATAGGCTGCATCACTTTACCAGGGAAACGTTTAGAACCCATTCTAGCTTGAACAATCGCAATTACTTTCATAAATAGTCCTATTCTATTAAATCTCTTTCGAACATTTTTTTTTAAAAAACTTTAAGTACTTACCATAACCTTGGATCTATAATATCCAGATCATTTATAGAAAACCATGGCGCATATATTGGCTTTGTTTCACACCAAGCTGCATATAACTTCTCTAAATCATCTAAACCATCAACCCCAACAATGCAATAATTAATACACGATGGGAAACTTTTGGCCACTCCAATTGCTGCTTGTAATCTTGATAAATTATTTTCACTACACCATTTTTTCCATTTATTTAGCATTGGTTCTATTTTAGGTATTTTAGAGAATAAAAATTCTGAATCCCTAACTAAAGCACCTTGTAAAAAAATACTTCTCAAATGAACATCAACATTAGTAAAACTATCTTGGTATTCATATAATCTTTGATCAAAAGCATTACCAGGCAGCTGCAATGTGTTAATAGGATAGCGATTTACTAAAATCTCTGCATCTGAAGGGGAATAACAAGAAACACCTAGTTTAATATTAGTGCCTAATAATTTATTGCTTGCAATTTCCCAAAAATAATCTCCTTTAGAGCCAAGTAAATCATCACTTGAATGAAACAAAATCGTTTGCACATTATTTTTTAAATTTTTTTGTATATCTAAAATAAAATCATTAATTTCCTTTTCAGGATTTTTAATAGTCTTCAAGTTTGGAATCTTTGAAACAACAGTAAAAGGATAACTGTCTAGGATATTTTTAAGTCTAGCTTCGATATTACCATATTTAGGTGATGTATCTAACAGCGCAATACCAAGCTCGTGCGCTCTTTTTAATATAGATACAACTTCTTCATAAAGTGGCATTTGTCGTCGCCCAGAAATTCCATATATCATACCTAATTGTGCAGTTCCAATTGCAAGTTTCATTTATAAAACCCAAGTTTGTATATTAAAAAAATCATTTATCACATCTATTACTTTTGCCTGCTGAGTTGCAGATAAATCATAATACAACGGCAAAGTAATCGTGCGCGAATAATAGAGCTCTGATTCAATGAAATCATTTAATTTAAAGCCCATTTTTTGATAAATTGGCTGCAAATGCACTGGTATATAATGCAGATTAACTCCTATGCCAAAAGATTTAAGATGAGAAAATAATTTATCTCTGGCTGACCTATCGCATACTTGGATTACATACAAATGATATGAGGAATATGTATCCGCATTTTGATAGGGTAATATCAATGGTAAGTTCTTAAGCTGTTCATTGTAAACACAAGCTAGATCGCGTCTTCTTAAAACAAAACTATCCAAGCGATTTAATTGACTTAAACCTAAAGCCGCATGAATATCGGTCATTCGATAATTATATCCAAGCTCTAACTGCTCATAATACCAGGATGGTTGGTTTTGCTTAAGCATTGTATTTACATCTCTAGTTATCCCATGTGACCTTAAAGACTGCATACTTTTAGCTAAAGATACATCATTGGTGATAGCCATTCCTCCTTCACCACTTGTAATAATTTTAACTGGATGAAAGCTAAATATTGTTATGTCACTATAATCGCAACTACCAACATATTTACCTTTATATTGAGCCCCAATTGCATGCGAAGCATCTTCTATTATCTTAAAGCCATATTGTTTAGATAAAGCATGAATTTGCTCCATGTCAGGAGATTGTCCAGCAAAATGCACTGGAATCACAACTTTAGGTAGCTTATTCATAGTAGCTGCAATTTCAAGTTTTTCAGCTAATGATTTAGCACACATGTTATATGTATTAGGGTCAATATCAACAAAATCAACTTCCGCTTTACAATAAAGACCACAATTAGCTGAGGCAACAAAAGTATTAGGTGATGTCCATAACAAATCTCCTTTGCCAAGGCCAAGCGCAAGGCAGGCAATATGCAGTGCGCTCGTTGCTGAGTTAGCAGCAACAGCGTGTTTGGCGCCAACATAGCTTGCAACACTTTGCTCAAAGCAAGGAACGATAGGCCCTTGTGTTAACCAATCTGAACGCAGTACATTAATAACAGATTCAATATCATCTGCACTTATATTTTGTCTACCATATGGGATCATCTAATAAAGCCTTTTGATTAAATGCACGTATCTCTTCAACGCTTAAAAAATTTGAATTATTGCCAGAATTATATTCAAATCCTTGTTCAACTAATTTGCCAGTCTCACCAATATTGTTTTGCATATAATCAATTTTAGAATCAATAAATTTTATAGTTGGCTTAATAACAAAATGATCATGAAATTCTATAGTTAAGTGAGAGTCATCAGCAGGGCACATAATTTCATGAATTTTTTCTCCTGGTCTAATACCGATTATCTCTTGATGATAATCAGGTGCCATAGCCAAGGCTAAATCAGTTATTTTAATAGATGGTATTTTAGGCACATATATTTCACCACCACTCATTCTAGCGAAACTTTTCAAAACCAAATCAGCACCTTGCTGCAAAGATATCCAAAATCTTGTCATCCTTTCATCGGTAATTGGAAAAAACATTTTGCGCTCTGCAATTATTTTATCAAAAAATGGCACAACTGATCCTCTTGAACCAACCACATTTCCATACCTAACTACAGAAAACCTTGTGCGTTTAGCCCCAACTATATTATTAGCTGCAACAAACAATTTATCAGAGGCTAATTTAGTTGCGCCATACAAATTAATTGGGTTAGCAGCCTTATCAGTGGATAGAGCAATAACTTTTTCAACATTAGCTAAAATAGCTGCTTGAATTACATTTTCAGCGCCATGGATGTTTGTTTTAATACACTCCATAGGATTATATTCTGCAGTTGGAACTTGTTTTAATGCTGCTGCATGAATAACGTAATCTGTATCACGCATAGCCATAGATAACCTATCTTGATCACGCACATCACCAATAAAATATCTTAATTGTGGGTATTTATCTTCAGGATATAGCTGTGCAATTTCATATTGTTTAAGCTCATCACGAGAAAATATAATAATTTTTTGGGGAGAATAATTATTTAGAATAGTACTTATTAACTTTTTACCAAGAGAACCACTACCGCCTGTAATTAAAATACACTTATTATCCAACATCATATTTCCCTATTTAAACCACAGCTTATAAATACTTATTGTGGCTATTAAAACCCAACTTCCTATATTCCATGTAAATGTAACAAACTTAGAATAACCAATACAATATGATTAACTGCTTTTTAATATAAAAAAACATTTAAGCATGTTTCTCCATAAAATAAAACCGCGCATCACAAAAGCTTTAATAAAAATTTTCCAGTTATCTGCTTTAAGATGTATTTTATTAAGCTCAATTTTAGCTTTCTCTAAATCATTAGACTTAAAATGCGCTTTCCCAATAGCATACAACATCCAATCAGGATAACTTTCTTTATCAAAATATAAACGCCCAAGTTCATTTAAATAATTAAGCGACTTAATTGTTTGACTAACACTTGAGCCAGCAACCCAGTAATAACCATAAACTTTACTAATCCTATGAAATTTTTCAGTTATCTTTGCCACGCGCAACCAACAATCATAATCCTCAGCTGCAACTAATTTAGGGTTTTCTGAAATAAGCCCAACGTCTAATAAAAT
Organism: uncultured Legionellaceae bacterium; assembly: GCA_964483895.1. Lineage (GTDB taxonomy): Bacteria > Pseudomonadota > Gammaproteobacteria > Legionellales > Legionellaceae > 2-12-FULL-35-11. The sequence goes on along the minus strand of CAZADN010000002.1, from coordinate 10,009 downwards.
TTTACGTGATATAACCACACTAGAGTTGGTAATGCCAGATCCATTACTTTTTAAATCTGTATAAATTGGACTTGATAAATTTCTTGTTTTTGCACGCGCACCAAATTTTTTTCTATAAAAATACTTGTTTGGGGTTTTTATAAATAAATCGTGATAAACAATATCATAACCAGATATTAAAGCATCTATTGATGCTTGCAACTTAGCATCAACCCACCAATCATCCGCATCCAAAAAAGCGATAAAGTCTCCACGGGCTTCTTTAATACCTAAGTTTCGTGACTTGGCTATTATCCCTTCATTATGAGTTTGTAAAAACTTTATTCTTTTATCATTAAATTTTGCAACTACTTCTGCTGTTTTATCAACTGAATAATTATCGATAATTATTAATTCCCAATTGAGATAAGTTTGACGTAACACTGACCCAACTGAGCGATGTAAATAATGTGCGCAATTATAGGTAGGTAAAATAATAGAGACTAACACTAACTTAATTCTCCAAAATACGAATATATTTGTTTTTTAGTCACAGATTCAACATTTTCAGAGGCGAACACGGACTTATACCAATATGCGGTCGCTGCAAAAGTTTGTTCAGTATTCCAACGTGATTGCCAATTTAACAGTCTATGCGCTTTATCACAATTTAGTTGTAACAGTTGCGCTTCATGTTGAGTCTCAGAACTATCTATAATTATTTTTCCACACTTAAAATAATTAACCATAAAACTCACTAAATCAAAAACCGTATGGGCTTTAAGAGCCTGTGGACCAAAATTCCAAGCACCAGAATACTCTTTAGGATGAATAAATAAATTTGCACCTAATAATAAATAACCTGAAAGTGGTTCAAGAACATGCTGCCACGGCCTTGTTGCTGAGGGGTTGCGAAGTGTTATTACACTTTCATTTTTAATAGATCGCATACAATCAGGAATAATTCTATCTGCTGACCAATCGCCGCCACCAATTACATTTCCAGCCCTTACACTTGCGGCACCAAGCAAAAAATTATTAGTAAAATAAGACTCTAAATAAGCTCTAAAAACTAATTCCGCACTAGCTTTTGACGCGCTATAAGGGTCACGACCTCCTAATGTATCAGACTCTCTGTATCCCCAAATCCATTCTACATTTTCATAGCACTTATCTGAGGTTATATAAACTAACGCGCGAACAGATGGAGTTTTGCGGATTGCCTCTAAAATATTTACTGAACCCAAAATATTAGTACTAAATGTTTTAACAGGGTCTGCATACGAATCTCTGACTAATGCTTGCGCTGCTAAATGAAACACAATATCTGGATTGCAGTCTTGCATAGCATTAGTTAAATGAGCTAAATCTCTTATATCACCCTCAACATGATTAATTTTTCTCACTAAACCAAGCTGCTTAAAGTGTGTAGTATCTTCAGACAATGGCAAAGAGTAACCAGTTACTTCCGCGCCTAGCTCGGTTAAAATATATGTTAGCCATCCTCCTTTAAATCCAGTGTGACCGGTTACAAATACCTTTTTACCTTTATACAGACTAAGAGCTTCTTTCATTCCCAGCGCACCCATGGCGCCTCCCCTTTGGCATAAAGAGAATTAATTAACTGATATTCTCTACTAGTATCCATAGGCATCCAAAAACCATCATGTTCAAAAACAGCCAAGTTACCTTCCGTAACTAATTGTTTCATAGGCTCTTGCTCAAATACTAAATCATCATTTTTGCTCAAATACTCGAATAATCTTCTATCCGATACAAAATATCCGCCCGAAATACGCCCAGATGCTGATTGAGGTTTCTCATTAAATTCTGTAACTATCCCAAGCTCATTATAGCGTAGCTCACCGAACCGCCCTGGGGGTCTAACTCCTGTCACGGTTAAAACCTTACCATGACTTTTGTGAAATGCAACTAGAGCATCTAAATCAATATCACCAAGCCCGTCTCCATACGTAAGCATAAAATAATCATCACCTACATAATCAGCAATTTTGGCAATTCTAGCACCAGTCATAGCATTTAATCCGGTGTCTACAAAGCTAACCTGCCAATCAGATTCTTTATGCGAACTATGATAAGATAACCTCGATGGATCACCTAACCTAAAAGTTACATTTCTAGCATAAGCTTCATAGTTAATAAAAAAATCTCTAATTACATTACCTTTATAACCTAAGCAAAGTACAAAGTCTTTATGCTGGTATGTAGAGTAGTACTTCATTATGTGCCATAAAATTGGGTGTGAACCTACCGATATCATAGGTTTAGGAATATCCTCTGCAACATCACGAATTCTGGTACCAAATCCACCAGCAAGAATTACTACTTTCATTAAAATCCCTCTTAATATTAAAACTTTTATATTTTACATCATAACCATAGATAAAAAACAAGTCTAATATTTGTAATTGCGATTTCGCAGTCATATACAATCCGTTGTTAACCTAACCATGGTTAATGATATTTTTGAATCTTTCAAAGAATATCAGTTTATCATATTATGCATATACTGTAATATCTTCACGTAAGTATTATTTTAAGAATTAAAAGGAATTAAAATGTCTCCAGTTATTTCACTATTACTCCCATCTAGAGGCAGGCCAAAACTCGTTGAGCGTTTATTCGCAAGCATAACTGCAACCACAACTAATCTTGCGAGTATAGAAGTAATTCTTAATTTAGATAATGACGATCCTGATAGTCATTACTTAGATACTAAAGATTTCCAACTTACCAAAATCATCAATAATCAACCATCAATGGGCGCATATAATTTTGCCTGTTTGTCTAAAGCTCAAGGGGACATAATAATTCTAATCAATGACGATCTAATTTTTAAAACCCACGGCTGGAATGAAAAAATTATTGCAATGGATGTGAAGTTTCAAGATAAAATTTATTTGGCTTATGCTAATGATCTCTTTAAAAATGCTTGGTGTAGTTTTCCAATTCTTTCAAGGCGTACTTGTGAAGAGTTAGTTAATCCTTATCCTTTTGAGTATAAAGGTGCTTTTATTGATACTCATCTTTATGATGTTTTTAAAAGATTAGATATGAAAGGACATAAGCGAATTTGTTACCTTGAAGATGTTGTTTTTGAGCATTTGCATTATCGTAGTGGTAAAGCACCTCTTGATGATACTTATAAAAAGCGTGGGCGGTTTGATGATGATGCGGCTTTTGTGCAATTATCAGTGATTCGGCAATTATCCGCGGATCGTTTGGCTGCTATTATCAATGGTGAAGTAAAGCTTCCTAATATTGATGTAGATAATAAAGTTAAATATAACCCTAAGGGTTTGTTTGATGCAGTTACTAGATTAACTAAACAGTTCCTTTTAAATGGTAAATTGCCATTTCGTTGGCGGTTTTTTCTCTGGTATTGGTTTATCGGGCGTTATTTGGTATCTAGAGGGTTTTTATGGCCGCTAGTCAAAGTACATATAAATTGACTTGCAATATTTATGTTGGTCATTTAATATGACTATATACGCCGAGTGCTGTACTGGAGAAATAGATGGCTCAATTTAATATTCATGTTGCAAAAGCGCATTTATCTGAATTAATTCAGAAATCATTGTTGGGTGAAGAGGTTATTATTGCTCGTGATAATAAGCCTATGGTGAAATTAGTTGCTATTAATCCTTGTAGCAGACAACGGAAAATTGGAATTGCCAAAGGATTGATTACTATAGCACCTGATTTTAATAATCCTTTGGATGATTTTAGTGATTATAAATAATGCGTATTTTATTAGATACACATACTTTTTTATGGACTGCGCTTGGTTCATCTCAATTAAGTAAGCGCGCGATAGATTTATTTTTAGAACCAAAAAATGAATTATATTTTAGCGTTGCATCCACTTGGGAGATGGCTATTAAAAGTAGTCTTGGTAAATTAACTTTTCATAAACCTATTGCAGCCTATATATTGGAGATTTTACAGGAAAATTCAATCCAATTATTAACTATTGATTTTCGGCATGCTTTAAGAGTTGCTACGTTGCCTTTCCATCATCGTGATCCTTTTGATAGATTGTTAATTTCACAGGCTTTGGAAGAAAAAATGGCAATATTAAGTTGCGATATATCGTTGGATGCTTATGGTATTGAAAGGCTTTGGTAAATCAACAGGGTTTTTATGGCCGATAGTCAAAATATAGATAAGATTTTGCTTGAGGCGCAATTGTTTTTGCAAAATGATAAAGCTGATGAAGCAATTAACTCCCTTCAACAGCTCTTAACTACTGATTCTAACTCAGCCGATGCTTTGCGTTATTTAGCTTTAGCTTATGTGCAAAAAAAACAATATGTTGATGCGATTTCTATTTTTAAAAAAGCAATTAGTCTTGATAACGACCCAATTTTAAACATGAATTTAGCTAATGTTTATAAATTAATTAATAATCCAGATGAGGCTATTAAATATTATGAATTTGCTATTACTATTCACCCTAAATATGCTAAAGCACATAATAATTTAGCAGGTTTATATGCTGAATTAGATAACTATAATAAAGCTTTATATCATTACAAAGAAGCTTTACATTCAGACCCAGGCTTTACACTTGCACATCTAAATTTAGGAATTTTACTGTTTAGACATCAAGAAATTGCAGCGGCAATTACGCAATTTAATAATGTATTAGCAATCGATGAGTGTAATCTTTTGGCGCTGTTTTATTTGGGGTTAATTAACTTAGCTTCTGATAAATTAGTAAAAGCCACAGAGTTTTTTGAAGCAGTTCTCCAAATAAATTCTGAGCATGTGCAGTCGCTTGTGAATCTTGGTGTAATCATGCTTAAGCAGCAAAAACCACAATTAGCGATTGATTACTTTACACGTGCTTTGGCATTAGATGAAACTAATCTTGAAGCGCGGAATAATTTAGCTGCAACATTTATTCATAATGATAGATATGAAAATGCTTTGAAATATTATTTTGAATTATTAAAAGAAGATCCTAAAAATCTTGAGTATTTATATAATACTGGTGTTGCGCAAATGGGGCTTGGGCATATAAATGAGGCAGTTAATCTTTTTAAGCAAGTTTTAAGTATTGATGCAAAGCATTTTGGCGCGCTTAGCAATCTTGCGGCAGTTAAGATGCGTGATAGGGATAAAATCGGCGCGCTTGAGCTTTTAAAAAGGGCGTTAGCAGTTGAGCCGAATAATAAAACTACTAAGTTTATGTTACAAGCATTGTCGCATGAGGAAGTTGAAACTTGTAAAGAATATGCCGAAGACTTGTTTAATCATTATGCTATGTATTATGACAAACATATGCGAGAGACTTTGCAGTATAAATTGCCGCAGAAATTGTGGGAGATTTTACATAAATTAAATTTCATGCCATATTCTGATTCTGTTCCAGATTATGTTGGGCAATGTCCCAACCTACATTTAAACAAAATTCTATATTTAGGATTTGGTACAGTTTTATGCGGCGATGTTTTAAAAGCTTTTTCAAAACAGATAACCGGAGTGGATATTTCCGAAAAAATGCTTTCAATTGCTGCAAACAAAGAAGTATATGAGCGTTTAGTTGTCAAAGATATTCTTGAGTTTTTGCAAGAAGATACTAATAAATATGATTTAATCGTCGCTTTAGATGTTTTACCTTATTTTGGTTCTTTGCAAAGCTTATTTAAATCTATAAGTAAGCGTTTAGCTAGTGGGGGAGTATTTATATTCAGCACGGAAATATCTCAAAACGCAGATTGGCAAATTCAAGAAAGCATGCGTTTTAGTCACGCGCCTAAATATATATTTAATTTATGTGCAGAAAATAATTTGTTATTAGAATATCAAGAAAGTACTATAGCACGCAAACAAGATAATCGAGATTTAGAGGAAATGGTGTATGTTTGTCAGGTAAGTATTACCATTCCTCATCATTAAGCCTTCCAAAGAACAGCTCAGAAAGAGCAATGGTTCGAGACGGTGCTTTGCACCTCCTCACCAAGAGCGGATCGGAGTAAATCGACTAGAACCGTTCCTTTCCAATATTTTACACGAAGTGTTTAGGTTACTCTGTCTAAAATGGATTTACTATTTTACGGAAAACTTGATATTCTAATCCACAACAATTAAACTTGAAATATCGGAGCGCAAGGTCGGATTTTCAAGGTAAAATTGTAAATGCAAATAAAGAGAGATTATTATTTAAACAAAATTAATGGATTGTTAAAACATAATCCTGTGGTTGCCTTGATTGGTCCTCGACAAGTTGGGAAAACAACTTTAGCCAGTGAAGTAGCTACGCAATGGGACGAAGTTCATGCCTTTGATTTAGAAGATCCAATATCATTGTCTCGTCTTCAAGATCCAATTATTGCATTACAAAATTTATCAGGATTAATTATTATAGATGAAGTGCAACATTTGGTGGATTTATTTAAAATATTGCGTGTATTAGTTGATAAAGGAAAAGGTAATCAACGCTTTTTAATTTTAGGAAGTGCTTCGCCAATTTTACTTAAACAAACGTCAGAATCTCTTGCTGGGCGTATTGCCTATGTAGAAATACATGGTTTATCTTTATCTGAAGTGGGCGTTAGAGAAAGAAATAAACTCTGGTTAAGAGGAGGTTTTCCACGTTCATTTTTAAGTGAGCAAGATATTATAAGTATAGAATGGCGGCGGCAATTTATTCGTACTTTTCTTGAACGTGATTTACCGCAGCTTGGGATTACAATCCCAGCTATTACAATGCGGCGTTTTTGGATGATGATAGCACATTATCATGGGCAAATTTGGAATTCCGCAGAGTTGTCGCGTGCTTTTGGTATGAGTGATAAGGTGGTGCGTAATTATTTAGATATCTTAACCTCAACTTTTGTTATCAAACAGCTTGCTCCATGGTGGGAAAATATATCTAAAAGGCAAGTTAAGTCTCCTAAGGTTTATATAGCAGACACTGGTTTATTGCATACATTATTAGTAATAAATACTAAAATATATTTATACTCACATCCTAAAATTGGTGCTTCCTGGGAGAGCTTTGCTATGAATACGGTTTTAGATGTTATTCGTCCCGAGCCAGAAGAAATATTTTATTGGAGTACTCATGGTGGTGCGGAATTAGACTTGTTAATTTTTAAAGATAGTAAAAAATTGGGGTTTGAGTTTAAACTAAATAGCGCGCCTAAATTAACGCGTTCTATGTCTATTGCTATTAATGATTTAAAATTATCACATCTTTATGTGATTTATGCTGGAGATGATATATACCCACTTACATCTAATATTACGGCATTAGGGATATCAAAAGTTCAGCAAATATCCATATATTAACTTGTCAATATTTAATCAATTTTCTATACTTTACATAAGGAGAGAGTTTCTCGGTGTTGTACTTAGGATGATTTATTATGCAATATAAAAACATAGAGCTTACTTCGTTGGCTAATAAAGAAAAGTTATCTCACTTTATTGAGAGGGCGCAAAATATTTTTAGGGTTGTTGCGCAAAATTATGAAAATGATGTAATTAATTTAGTTGATGATATATATCTAGCCATTAAATATCCACTTAAGGTGTCTGGTTGGGATCATGATTGGCGTGAAGATGAAAAGCCCATGCTTGCAGAGCCAACTATAAAATGTATGGAGACCATGGAAATTGCTAATGATGCCAAAAAGGCGATTGCAAATTTACTTAAAAATTTAAATAAGCTACATGATGAATTACATGGCTTATCTATATTGGGTGAAAAAACAGAAGAATACATTAATAAATTTGCGCAGTTTGCAAATAATTTTAAGGCCAAAATAGCGCTTTTAGAAGCAAAAAGCAAAATCACTCGGCAAGAAGATGTTTGGCTCGAAGAGCTAAAGAACAATTTATTTTTGCTTGAGGATTCAAAAGAGGCATTGGAAGTTGTTAAGCCAGGTATTGACAATCAACGTGATGAATTAACTAGGAATATTGAAGATTTAGCAGATTTGTTTTTGACTGATGAAATACCATTAGAAAAAATCCATCTGCAACAAGAAGTTAATATAATTATTAAGCTTATTAATACGTTATATCAGGATGTTAAAGATACTTATGTGCACCAAAGTGAGGCTATAGAGGATTTAGGAAAGTTATTTTTTGCCATGAGTGAGCGTTGTCATGAACTTTTGGTTGTTGCTGAGTCAATTGTGCAAAGCTCACAAGAGCTTTGCGATAAAAGTATTAGACTTTTGCAATATAACCCTGGTTAGATAGCGACTTTTGGAATAGCTATATTAGACCTCATCAGCGAGTTTTCGAAGAGGTCTATTATTAAATCTCATCCAAATACTTTTCAGCATCGAGCGCCGCCATGCAGCCGAAGCCTGCTGAAGTTACTGCTTGGCGGTAGACGCTGTCTGCGACATCTCCGGCTGCGAATATGCCTTTGATATTTGTTGCGGTTGCCATGCCTTTTAGACCTGATTGAATCTTAATATAGCCATTTTCCATGTCTATTTGGTTTTTAAAGATTTCTGTGTTTGGTGTATGACCTATTGCTATGAATACGCCATCTAATGCTAACTCTTGTAATTCGTCAGTATTTTTGTTGCGGATTTTAATACCAGTAACTTTTAGTTTATCTCCCAGGACTTCCTCTAAAGTTGAGTTCCAAATAATGCTCACGTTACCTGATTTTTCTTTGGCAAATAGTTTATCTTGTAAAATCTTCTCAGAACGCAATTTGTCTCTTCTGTGAATTAATGTGACATGTTTTGCGATATTTGACAAATATAACGCTTCTTCAACTGCAGTATTACCGCCACCAATTACGCAGACGGTTTTATTGCGGTAGAAGAACCCATCGCAAGTTGCACAGGCTGAGACCCCGCGGCCTTTATAAGCTTCTTCAGATTCTAATCCCAAATATTGTGCAGATGCGCCAGTTGCAATAATTAATGCATCACAGGTGTAAGTTTCACTGTCACCTTTTAAAACAAAAGGACGTTCAGTTAAATTTGTTTCTGTTATATAGTCGAATATGATATTAGTATTGAAGCGTTTTGCATGCTCTTGCATTCTTTCCATAAGAGCAGGCCCTTGTAATCCTTCAATATCCCCCGGCCAATTATCAACATCAGTGGTAGTTGTTAACTGTCCGCCTACTTCTAACCCACTTATCATAGTTGGGTTTAAATTAGCGCGCGCAGCATAAATTGCGGCGGTATAGCCTGCTGGGCCAGAGCCTAAAATTATTAATCGATGATGATTGGGTTTATTCATTTTGCTAGTCACTTGTTTATGATAGTATTGGAATAATAAGATAAAACTTTAATATTTGAAATAGAAATGAATAAACAAAAAAATAAAACAGGGAAAGTGACGCAAAATAATTCTGTAAAGCATATGTTAGAAAGCGTTTTTATATTAACGCTATGTTTTTCAGTATTTTTATTATTATCACTTATGTCTTATCAATCTAGCGATTATGGTTTGTTTTCGGTTGGGCATAGCTCGGATAATGTTGTAAATGCTGGTGGCAAGTTAGGCGCATCAGTTGCTGATTTATTCTATGGAATTTTGGGTTACGCGGCGTTTTTATTGCCAATTTTTTTAACTTATGCTGCGGCAATATTAGTTTACGAGCAGCGTTTTTTGCGTGATATAGATAAATTATCTATTGCTATACGTAGTGCTGGTTTATTGATGATTGTAATTAGTTCATGTGTTTTTTTAAGCTTTCAAGTTAGTATTAATTCTTTAAAAGGTGTTTATTTGCCAGGCGGAGTCATTGGGCATTTTATTGCTATTTGGTTAAATAATTATTTAAGTTTGTATGGCTCTTTGTTATTAATATTTGCGATATTTTTGGTTGGATTTACTTGGTTAACTAGTATTTCATGGCTTAAAGTAATTGAGCTAGTTGGGCGTGTTAGTGTGTTTGCTTATGCTAAAGTCATAAAAAAAATATATTATGTTTCTTGGGCAATTATAGGCGTATTAGGTATTGTAGTTAATAAATTAGTTAAGTTATTTACGATTATAAAGGAAAAAATTATATCAAAAC
>CAZADN010000001.1:0-31989 GCA_964483895.1 uncultured Legionellaceae bacterium | reverse complement strand
TGGCACCCCAATATCAATAAAAGTTGTATCAAACTGCATGCCAAAGATATCGCGCTTATCTGCATAAATACCCGGCAAAATTTCGTCTTCAAATGAAATCGGCCAGGCATTTAACTTTTTAAAGCTTGTGAACATGTTAATATTTTTTACCCAATACACTCCGCCACTCGCTAAATGATAATCCAAAGATGAAGACTTAGTTTTTAAACAAGCAACCCGACCTAAGTTATCAAGCTCCACTCCCATATAGCGATCTTTATCGTAGGTACGAAATAAAGAAAAAGTGAAATCGGCCGCATTGGTATTAGCAAAATCTATTAAGCTCGCTAAATCAACTGTAAAATACGTATCACCATTTAACAATAAAAAAGGCTCATTTTCTTGAAGCTTTTCCGTAGCAAGCAGAAAACCACCACCTGTGCCCAAAGGAGTACTTTCAATAGCATAATCAATTTGAGCGCCGTTATATTCATAACCAAAATACTCAAGGATCATTTCATGTTTATAACCAACAGATAAAATAAACCTTGTAACACCTTGATTAATCCAATATTCAATTTGATAAGCCAAAAAAGGTTTACCAAGAATTAGCGCCATAGGCTTAGGTCTATCACTTACAACAGACCTAAGTCTCGTACCTAAACCGCCTGCTAAAATTATCGCTGTAACAGCCATGATAATTAAGCTACCTCATGCGCTACAGTTACAGAGTTTAGTACTTCACAAATATCATCCACTTCATGTTCAGCTAGATCTGGGAAATTACCAATATAAAATCCATAAAAATGCACATGCTCAGTTAATGGAAATTCTTTATGATGATTGTGTGGAACGATACCTTTTAAATATGGTTGGCGCACTTGATTTCCACCACCAGCACTACCACGTCGAAACTCTATACCAGCTTCGCGCATAGTCTGCATTAATTTTTGTACTAATTTATCATCTGCTTTTTTAAGAATGAGATTAAAGGCATAATTGCTAGAACCTTCAATTTTAAAATCAGTTTGATAGATATTCTTATCAATACGACTTAAAAATCTTTGAAGATTTGTAGTTCTTTTATCAACATTTTTATCTAATCGCTTTAATTGCGACAAACCAAGGATCGCACCAAGCTCGGTGTTACGCACATTATATGCAGGATATGCGAATATAAAATCTGGATTTAATTCTGGATGCTCTGCTTGATAATGAGCTTTTAAATTATCATCCGTAGATTCACGCACCATACCATGCGAACGTAACATTCTTGCTTGTTGATAAATATCATAATCATTAGTACAAATCATACCACCTTCAATTGTACTCATATGATGTGCATAATAAAACGAGAAATTCGAAATCCAGCCAAAACTACCTAAACGCTGTTTATTATGCGTCGCACCATGCGATTCGCAAACATCTTCAATCAAAGGAATATCTCTCTTTTCAAGCTCAGATAATAACTCATCTGTTAAACCGTCAAAACCTTGCACATGGGTTAAAAATACGGCTCTTGTCTTGTCTGTAATTTTCGCCAAAATTTGTTTAGGATCCATAGATAAAGTACGTGGGTCTATATCTACAAAAACTGGTGTAAAACCATTTTGTAAAACCGAAGCAACATCTGATACCCAAGCAAGTGGTGGAACAATAACTTCACCACCATGTGGATGCTTAATTTTTAAAATAGCCATGGTTAATAAATTAGCTGATGCGCCTGAATTTACGAAAACACTATATTTAACCCCTAACCACTCAGACCACGCTTTTTCAAATTCACGAACTTTAGGACCATTAGTTAGAATCGGATCATCCTGACGTAAATGTTCAATAACCGCATCTAAATCTTCACGTAAAATATTATTTCTCATTAAAGGATATTTCATGTCTTTCCCTTGCCTCAACAAATTTTATAACTTTTTGGGTAACAATTTCTGACCCAATTCCCACTTGTTCATGTAGTTCTTCACGACTACCAAGCTCAAATCTATAACTACCTTCAACACCAATATTTAAATATTCTAAATTTAAATTATGCATGGCCATCCAATTAAAAAGCATAGCATCTAAGCCGCCACGACCTTTAAAACCTTCTTCAAGACTCACAAGCTTAGAATATTTCTTAAGCTCTTTTATAAGTGCATTGCTATTAAAATTAGATAAGTCAAACATGTCAATAACAGCCGCATCTATTCCTTTTTCCTTAAGATATTTTGCAACTTTCAAAGCGGTATGTACCATATAACCTGTAGCCAATAAACACACATCTTGACCTGACACTAAATTTGCAAAGCCTAGCGCAATTTCTGGTGCTGACTCATATACTGTTGGCAATATTTGTGCATCAAAACGTAAGTATTTAGGTCCATCATTTTCAAGACATGTCTCTAAAAGAGCTTTTGCACTAATATGATCAGCTGGTGAATAAACCCCCATAGTTGGTAAAGCGCGCATTATACTAAGGTCTTCGTAACATTGATGAGTTGGCCCCGATACAACATAACTATAACCAGCACCAACTCCAATCAAATTAACATTCATTTTACGCACAACGGATAATAAAACTAAATTAACTCGAATTTGTTCATAACAGCGCATAGTTATAAAAGGTGCAATTGCATAAGCAAATACTTTAAAACCTTCGGTTGCAAGACCAGCGCAAACATTAATAAGATTTTGCTCAGCTATGCCAACATTTACAAATCTATCAGGATATTCGCTTCTAATTTTATCCAATACAGGTGAACCAAAATCGGCACTTACAAAGAAGATTTTTTCATCAAATGCCATAGCACTATATAATCTTTCTAAGAAAGCGTCGCGCATCGCACGTGGTTTCTCATTCATAGGCTACCCCCATCCAATAACTCATCCAATAACTCAGGTTTAGGATTTAAAATATGACATAACGGCATATCTTCAAGATTAGGTACACCATGCCCTTTTTTAGTATTAGCAACAAGCGCTTTAGGATGTTTATTTTTAGTATTTTTCATTTTAGTTAATGCAGCATGCACGGCTAAAACATCATGCCCATCGACACTTATACATTCAAACCCAAAAGAGCTTAAACGTTTTTCTAAATCTACATGACTAACAATTTTATCCGTATGATCAAGCATACTAATTTTATTATTGTCTACAATAAGATTTAGATTATCTAAATTATGTTGGGTTGCAAACATAATCGCTTCCCAATTAGCGCCTTCGTGTAATTCACCATCACCTGTAATTACAAACACACTTTGCAGACTTTTTTTAGTTTTAAGACCAAGTGCCATACCAACCCCTACTCCTAAACCATGACCAAGAGATCCATTGACTGTCTCATATCCAGGAATAACTGGATCTGGAATTCCGCCTAAAAAACCACCTGTTTTACAGACATTTTCAAGCTCAGACATTGCATAGAAACCCAGATCAGCCAAAATGGGGTACATAGAAATTGAGCCATGCCCTTTACTAATAATGCATCTATCTCTATTTTCCGCGCGTGGATTTTTAGGGTCTATATTTAAAACTTTGCCGTAATATAAAGCCACATAAATTTCAACTGCTGACAATGAAGAAGCCAGACGAGTTTCTGGCGCACGTCTATGAATGCGCAAAGTTTCACGCCATACCCATTGCGCCTTATCAATTAAATTATAATTCATATATAACCACCATTAAGCTAAGCCTTCAGGTTGATACAGCACAACCCGACTACCAGTATCTTCAAATTGAAAAGGAACATGTATCAAATGGCTTAAGCTTTTACGCACTTTTTCTTGAAGCTCTGGTTTTACAAAAAGTAGAAGAAATCCTCCGCCACCAGCACCTAATATTTTGCCACCGATTGCGCCAGCTTTTCTCGCAGTTTCATACAATTCATCAATTTCTGCGGTAGAAACTTTTTCAGATAAAGTGCGCTTATAAAGCCAACTTTGATGTAAAAGCTCACCAAATTTTTCAATATGGATACTCGGATTTTGTAAAATATGAATAGCTTCATCAACCATATCGCGCATTTTCATAAGCTCTGTAAAACGATTTTTAAGATTTTGAATTTTAGATGATGCAATAGTCGATGCAATTCTTGAAAATCCCGTAAAACAAAGCATCAAATGACTTTCTAGTTCTTGGCGCCTGCTCTTACTTATTACAACCGGAGCCACATCAAATCCAGAGTCACTTGTTTTAAACTCAATCCGATTAAAACCACCATACGCTGCAGAAATTTGATCTTGCGAACCTACATTTTCTTGAATTATATTTTGCTCAATATGTATCGCATCTTTAGCAAGCGTTTCTTTGGAAGCATACTTACCTTTAAGCGCTTGCATAACATTAACCAAACTTACCGTAAATGAAGAACTAGAGCCAAGGCCAGAACGCGCAGGCAAATCACCATCATGATGAATTTCTAAACCGTAATCTTCACCAGACCACTGTAAAACCGCGCGCACTGCTGGATGCTGAATTTCGGAAATTTGTTTGACCATTTCTATATTTGAATAAACCAGACGATATCTATGATCAAAAAACGGCGGCAACTTCCGACAAGTAATATAACAATACTTATCGATAGTCGTTGCTAAAACCGCGCCACCGTGTTCCTGATACCAAGCCGGATAATCCGTACCTCCTCCAAAAAAAGAAATACGAAATGGAGTACGTACTATTATCATTAATCACCTAATATTTTTCTTTTTAGTTTAATTTTTGTCATATTGTTTAAATGATCAACAACATGCGGCCCAAATTTTTCACCAACGAAATTTAAATATTTAGGGTTCGTAAAGTACTTCATAAAAGCTTCATCCCTAAATTTTAATACTTCAGCACTTGTTAAGGCATCTGTTCTAAGTGGTAAAGTTTCATAACTATGCTGCGAATAACCAATCCAGGAATCAGGTAATTCCCAATTATTCTCAATTGCCATGTCATAAAGTTTTGAACCAGGATAAGCCATAGCACAATAGAAATTTGCAAACTCACAATTTGCTTCAAGAGCCAATTCCAAAGTTTCACTCATTGATTCGAAAGTATCATCTGGTAAACCAAAAATGTAGTTACCAATAACATTTATTCCAGCCTCTTGGATTTTACGCACAGTTTTAATGATATCGATTGAACCGAAGCGACCTTTTTCAACTCCATCTCGTACGTGCTTACTACCAGACTCAATTCCAAGTGCGAGCCATCTAAATCCAGCTTTACTTAATTTTTCAAGAAATTCATCTCTAACCGTATCGACGCGCGCATATG
This sequence comes from uncultured Legionellaceae bacterium, assembly GCA_964483895.1. GTDB lineage: Bacteria > Pseudomonadota > Gammaproteobacteria > Legionellales > Legionellaceae > 2-12-FULL-35-11. The sequence goes on along the minus strand of CAZADN010000001.1, from coordinate 26,754 downwards.
CCCAAATATTTAAGTCATAACCACGCTCAATAATGCCATCACAAATCCCTAATACATGTTTAGGATTTAATACAAACATTTCATCAACAAACTTAATATTTTTTACACCATATTTATTTACTAAAATATCAAGTTCATTTAAAACTGATTTTGGAGACCACATTCTATATGATGACTGCCCAAATGGAGCATTAATACAGCAAAAAGTACATTTGTACGGACATCCCAATGTAGTATGCATAGAAACATACGGTTTTCTATCAAAAATATGATCGAAACAATGCCAATTATGCGCTCTATATTTATCCATTGGCAATAAATCCCAAGCAACTCCAGGCATTTCTTCATCTAAGTTTTGCATCAAAGGGCCAGGCGCATTAGATTTTACTTTTTTATCTGTATCGTAATACCAAAGACTAGGAACATTACTAAAATCAGGCTTATCTGTTTTTAAAGCTTGTAAAGTTTGTAAAATTGTTTCAGGGCCTTCACGATCACAAACAAAATCTATCGCTTCTTCAATTAGAGTACGTTCAGGTAATGCTGCTGGATGAGTGCCTGTCATCATAATCGGGCATTGCGGTAATAATTTTTTTAAAGCCTGACTAGTTTCACCTGCCGCAGGCATATTTTGCGTAGAAGCTGATGGTTGAAAACCATAAACAACAACGACTATTAACTTTGGCTCATAATTATCTTTTACATATTGCGCAACTTTATCTGGACTTAAATTATGCGCGGGCGCATCAACTATTTCGACAGATATATCTTTTTTCCGCAAATAATTAGCAAATAGCCCAGCCAAAGATGGTGGTTCAACTGCCGAGAAATCATTACTTAACTCTTGATATATAGCTTTACTATCACCTGGGTTAATTAAAAGCACATCCACTTTTTTTATTTTACCATCCATTATTTATCCTTATTATACTTTCTAAACTAAGCCTGTTAATTAATGCCGTTCCAGGATAACCGAAATTACAAAAAATTAAAACACTAAGCTAAAATCTTACTGAAAATTAAATCAACTTTTAGCTTTTTAACTAAAAATAATCAAGCCAATTCTTGTTCATAAAACTCTATCCCTGCCTCAGTATCACCAAGAAACTTCACCTCGCCTTTATCAAGAACGATGGTTTTATTGCAAAACTGTCGAATTATATCGGTTGAATGACTAGTTAAAACTACAATTTGCGTTCTATCAATCATACTCATAATGCGGGCATTAGCTTTTTTCATAAAGTGCGCATCACCAACACCAATAACTTCATCAATCAAAATTATTTCTGGAGCAACTGCGGTTGCAACAGCAAACGCGAGCTTCATTGACATACCAGAAGAATATGTACGCACCGGGGCGCTCAGAAATTTACCCAATTCTGTAAATTCTTCAACATCTGCAACTATTGAACTCGCCATTTTTTTAGAGAATCCACGCATTATCGCAAGGTTAATAATATTTTCATAACCAGTAGCTTCGGCATCCATTCCTAAACATACATCAAATAAACTCGCTATTTTACCATTAACTAACACTGAACCTGAATTTGGCCGATAAACTTTAGCCATAACGCGCAAAAGAGTACTTTTACCAGCGCCATTTCTACCAAGCAGGCCTATTCTATCTTGGCTTTTTATATCCAAACTAACATTATTTAACGCACGATAACTAGTATTTTGTACTTCTTTAATCTTCGCAGCATTCTTCTTTAAAAGAGCATTACAAGTTGCAATAACTGTTTTTTTTAAAGAATCAGAGCCAGATTTAACTATGTAATCTAAGTTGACATTATTTAACTGTATAGAAGCTGTCATTCTTTATATCCTATAACCAAAAAACTATTCTATGTTTATACTTTGACAGCAACAAGCTATATAAACAAAATCCCAATATTGTAACCCATAGAATTATGTGCAAGCCTTGCAAAGACATATTATACGCAAGCAAAGGGCCCCTAATTAAATTTAAAAATTGATAGAAAGGATTATATTTGACTATCCATTGCATATTCTCTGCTAAAGTATTAGCCATCCACATCACTGGTGTTAAGAAAAAAATAACTTGAATTAGGCTTGTAATTATCTGCGCAACATCCCTATATCTTGTTGCTATAATTGCAAGCACTGTACCATAAAAAAATGCATTTAAGATAATGACCAAAACATGCGGTGCTAATAATAATAATTTATAACTGAAATGTAATTTGAAGAATACCATTATCGGAATAAAAACTAATAAATTATGTAAAAATACCAATACATTCCGCACAATCAAACGCATTAAAAAAGTAGAGATATAACTTTCTTGATTACGAATGTAACCTTCCGACTCAATAAAAACCTGACTGCTTTCAATCAGTAATGAAGAAATAAAAGACCAGCCGATAATTCCAGAAGCCAAATATGGCATATATGCTTCAAGCTCTATATGAAACAACTTCCCATATAAAAATCCCATGGAATAAATAGTAATAGCCATACTAATAGTTATCCACAAAGGCCCCAAAACTGAACGTCGATACCGAAGCTTAATATCCTGCGACCCAAGCGCAAACCACACAACCCACTGCTGATAAATAGCTTTTATTTCAGGCAAAATATTTGTATACATAACTGTAATTCACACCGTCCAATTGATGACCAGGACTTGCGCAAAACCCTGAGCTCTGCGTTAAAATTTGTTTTTGACTCGGTCATTTAGTAATCTAAACTCCCTCATCAAAAACAAATTTTGCCTTGACCTCAGGGTTTTGCGTAAGTCCTGATGACTTTAATTCCGTAAAATTTATGATTGTAGCCTCGTCAAAATAGATACTATAAAGAAAAAATTTTCTTTACAAAAGGGATAGTAATCTTTCTTTGCGCAATTAATGACTCCTCATCTAGTCTGTCTAATAATACATATAAATCGTGCATATTTCTGGTATATCTACTCAAAAGATAATGACAAACCGTCTCAGACAAATTAAAACCTCGTTTAAAAGCTAAAGTTTGCAACGCTATAACTTTATCTTCATCATTAAGTTCTTTTAGATTTAAAACTAATCCCCAAGCAAGTCTTGAACGTAAGTCTGGTAGAAGAAGTTCTAAATGCTGAGGTATAACTTTACTCGTAGTTAACAAAACGGTTTTATTATTATCACGAATACGATTATATAAATGGAATAATCCCTCTTCCCAGGCTCTATTCTGCACGATACTATCAATATCGTCTAAACAAATTAAGAAATAATCATCAAAACCTTCAAGGACCTCTGGTGAAGTATCTTTTAATAAATTAAGCGGTAAGTAAACTGAAGATTTTGCGGCATCAGCAACATACTGACAACAAGCTTGTAATAAATGAGATTTACCACAACCAATGCTTCCCCAAATGTGCAGATGTTTATCGCTATTACCAGTTAATGCGGAGTATAACTGTGTTTTTAATAACTCATTACCATTCCAACAAAACTCTGCAAACGTTGCTTCTTCATTAAGACTAATATCAAGAGGTAATTGCTTAATTATGCCTGCATTTTTAAACATATATACGCCTTTTTCCCCCATGTCCATACATAATCAATAAAACTAATAGCCGTAGTCACCGTAGTTAAAGCAATTAATATTTTATCTAATGTAGGGGAGAAAACGAAAAATGCTAATTCAAATAAACTTAAAGTAACAAGCAATAACTGTGTAACGGTATTAATTTTACTAACATACGTAGCTTTCAATTGCGGGCGTTGCATGATAAATGCAAACCAGGCTATAACGCCAACAGATATAGTCAAATCTCTTAAAAACACTAAAAATACTAACCACCAAGGCAACTTGTTTATTAATGCTAATGAAATAAAACTAGTTGTTATAAGTAGCTTATCTGCAACCGGATCGATAAAAGTGCCAAATGGACTTTGCCATTGAAACGTACGAGCAAGCCAACCATCTAAACAATCCGTAAATCCTGCTAAAATAAACAAACAAAATGCAAATAAATACTCATGGTGATGCAGTAATATAATAAACGGAATAATAAGGATTAGGCGGGTAATAGTTAGAGCATTGGGGATGTTTCGCAATATTAAATTCATAACTCGTGCCAAATCTTGTTGGGCTTTGCAGCCCAACCTACTTCCAGAATTAATCATATATCATGCCTGCTGTTTTTGTCATGTCGTACAATCATACATCATATTTGCTTTTTTTCTGCTGAGATATTCCAAGCTTTTCTTTAAGTCGTGCAACTGCCTCAGGGTCATATTGTCTACTTTGCTTATGCTTAATCACTACTTGCTGTGCTGAACGTGGCGCATGGGAAAAACTATCTTGCATGTTATATGCGATTGATTTCTCTGATGCACTTGACGAATATAAGGGTATCTCAGGTTTTGGTATATTTATTACTGGTTTAGATTTACCTTGCTCAGCCGCAGCGGCAGCAGCTTGTTTTTTTACATTTTTAATACTTTTTTCAACGCGTAGCTTAATTTTTTGCGCAGCTTTTAAAGCATCCTCTTCAGATACTATCTCTCCAAGATTTCCAAATAGATCAATTCTTGGTTCACGCGCTTTTAAACTCGCTAAATATTCAGTTCGACGTGTAAAACGCACGACGGCTTCACGCAATTTACTTTTAGAAATACCATCTTTAGCAGCTTCATCAGCGCACGTTAATATGTCGTGCATAATCCCAATTTTTAGCGGGCGTACACGCGCCGTGCTATCAAATGCTTCTGGAAAACGCTTTGCCAACCAACGCAAGGCTTCTACCTTGGATTTTTTTGATAAATTTTTTTGCTTTATATTTAACACTTCAGTTCTAGGGTGCAGAGGTTGTTTTCTCATGCGAGGGTCCTTGTTTAATTATAATAAATTATCTATATTTAAAGTCTACTAACTCATAAACCAAAACACATCAATAACTTTATGGAGCAATCTAACAAAATGAAAAGGATTTTACTCTCAATACTTGCAATATTTTTTCCCTGGATGGTTATTCTTATAGAAGGAAAATTCATAGCAGCAATGGCGTGTCTTGCGCTACAACTTACCGTCATTGGTTGGATTCCTGCATCAATGTGGGCATTTAAAACTGCCAAAAACATCCAATTACCAGAAAATAATGATATAAATACTACGCAATCCGCCGCTGAAACGCAAGTAAAAAATACCGAAGAAGTACCAAAAACCACTGAAATCGTTGCAAATACCCCTCCAAAAGAATTAGACTCAAACCCAGAAGACACGAAGGATAAAGAATGAGTACAACAGTAATTGTCAATGGCGCCAATGGGAAAATGGGGGCTATTGCCTGCAAAACAATCGCAGAACATCCTGATTTCACCCTATTAGCAGGACTTGGAAGCACTGATAATCTTGAAAAATCCATGCAAGACTTAAAACCACAAATAGTCATTGATTTAACCACAGCCAAATCAGTTTATGCAAATGCAACCACTATCATTAACAATAACGCTCGCCCAGTGATTGGCACATCAGGATTATTAGATGAACAAATATCCGCACTACAAGAGATAGCCTCAAGCAAAAAATTGGGTGGAATAATCGTTCCAAACTTCTCTATAGGCGCAATATTAATGATGCAATTCGCAAAATTTGCCGCAAAACTTATGCCGGAAGTCGAAATAATCGAAGCGCATCATAAGCAAAAACTTGATGCCCCATCTGGAACGGCTTTAAAAACCGCAGATATGATTGCAGCCTCGCGTACCGAAATTCCAAATCAACTTGAAACACGTGAAATTATTAAAAATGCCCGTGGCGCAACCTATAAAAATATAAATATTCATTCAATCAGATTGCCAGGTTACTTAGCTAATCAACAAGTAATATTTGGCAACCATGGGGAAACGCTCACCATTTGTCATAACAGTATAGATAGGTCATCATTTATGCCTGGACTAATTTTGGCATGCCAAACAGTTACAAAACTAGACTCTTTAATCTATGGATTAGAAAATATAATTATTTAAAATAGGATAATAGCATGGCGAAAATCGGCTTCATTGGTCTTGGACATATGGGTTTACCTATGGCAATAAATTTAATAAAAGCCGGACATAGCGTAACTGGCTATGACTTACAAGAAAACTTAGTCCAAGATTTACATGAAGCTGGCGGAGTCAAAGCTAAATCCCTGATTGAATTAAGCCAAGATAAAGATTTTATAATTACCATGCTCCAAACTGGTGAACAAGTCCTTGGAGTGTGCGATGGCAAAGATGGCTTATTTACACATGCAAAAAGCAAAACAACTTTTATTGATTGTTCAACAATAGATGTACAAAGCGCCAGACAATTTCATAGCTTAGCCCATAAACATAGTTTACTGAGTGTCGATGCCCCTGTTTCTGGTGGGGTCGGTGGTGCAAAATCCGCAACTTTAACTTTTATGGTCGGTGGGAGTCAGGATGCTTTTGCTAAAGCAGAGGTTATCTTAAATGCAATGGGCACTAAAATAATACATACCGGAGATGCTGGTAGTGGCCAAGCAGCCAAAATATGCAACAATATGCTATTAGGGATTAGCATGATTGCGAGTTCTGAAGTATTTATTTTAGCTAAAACCCTTGGCCTCCACGAAAAAAAATTACACGAAGTTATCAGTAATGCCTCTGGAAAATGCTGGGTTATGGATAAATATGTGCCAGTAGCCGGTATTTTAGACAATGTACCTGCAAATAATAATTATCAAGCAGGATTCACGACAAATATGATGTTAAAAGATTTAAAACTAAGTCAACAAACAGCAAAACAGGCAGGCATTTCAACAAGACTCGGCGCACTTGCCGAACAAATATACCAAACTGCAAAAGATAACGACCATGGCGAATTAGATTTTTCAGCAATAATTTTAGAAAAAGAGATTTAGCCTATTCTTGATCAGATGCTACACATTAATATGAAGTACGCCAAAAAACTAGATTCCGCGGATAAACCCTTCCAATTCACCTTATCTTTTAGTTGACAAATGCCAAAATAATAGCATAGTCCGCTCATGCTGAGGAGTCGCGTTAGCGACGTCTCGAAGCATAATTTTTAATACTTATCAACTAAAAGATAAGGTGAATTGGAAGGATAAACCGCGGAACGTAGAAGTCAATAGATATTTTGCCTTCTTCTTGATGAAAGACTATTGCACACATGGAAGTTATTATGCTAAAATGCGATAATTTTACACATCCATGATTAAATTATGAGTATAATGAGTGCAATTGCAACAGGGGCTAGCAGAAGCCTAAGTTATATAGGGCGTGGGATATCGAGTGTTTTCGGTGCCATTGGAAAAGCCATACAGACCACACTAAGTTTCGCTGGATCATATACTGCGCAGGGTTACCGCGATGTTGCTAAATATACAATGTATCCGCAATCAAAACGCAACCAGCAAGCTACTAGCACTTTGAGTGAGCGCTTTGCAAAAGTTGTACTATTCCCTATAACTTATTTACCAGGCGCAATCGCAGCCGCAACCATCGCGCCTTTAGCATATTACACGTACAAAAATTTCTTACCATTTGCGAAGCTTACTAATAATAAACTGAACGAATACACGGATATTGACACGGACGACGATGACTATTCAGACATACCAACATATCACGGCGGACCACTTAAGTTTTACGGCTTATTAGGTGCATTGCTTGGTTTAACCATTGGCACAGTATTCTACACTATACCCAAAATTATATTGTATAAAATGCCAGTTGAAACTCTTAGGAGCATGGAGGTTTGGGTAATAAATGCCTTCAGGGCGTCTATTTTTGACAAGCGCAATTTTCATATTGAATATGATGACCGCCGCTTTTTATCCAAAGTTTTTGGCTATATCCCTTTAGGAATACCATTATCTGCTTTAGCATTTGTTGTAACAGCAAGCGGAGTTACTTTGGTGAGATTTGTTATTGAAACCTGGAGATCAATATATAACAATACAATGCGCGGAATTAATCTAGCTACTTTTGATACAAATACAGAGGAACTAAAAATATACGAAGACCGATCTCGCTATCAACTATTTCTTGGCATACCTGGATTTATTATTGGATTTGGCACCGGAGCAGCAGTTGCAACGGCTATCACCATTATACGTGTAATTATTGACTCAGCGAAAAATTTCCGGAAAGTATTTTCAATTGGGGCCAGTCTGCCCGTAATGGATAGTAAAGAACTACAATTTGAACCATACAAATTTAAGCTAAATTTTTCTTCTTTTAAAGACTTTAGAAACAGCATCAAACTCTCTTACCGTGAGAACGTACTCGGCGGTCTTGGCTACTTGCTTGCACCCGTTGCTCTTACAATAGGTTTGGCTTTCGGCGCTGCAAAAAGAGTTGCTTTTGAATCATACGTAAGCACTGCAAATACCATTCATATTTTATTACTTAAAATAGCTCTACGCGGAAGAAAAAATAAATATGGTACGTTGGCAGAAAATGCGCCTATGCAAACAGGTAAATATTACGAGAGGGTAATCGGCATTCTTGGATACCCTGTAGGTTTAGCCATTATGGCACTACCTGTAACAATTATAGGTCTTATACGTTACGGCGCAACTAATATTGACTCAGGAAGAAGAGTGTTTAATTATTTAACTAACTCTATTTTACCCGAAACACAATTTAAAGAAGATAATCGCCCAGGTTGGGTTAAATTCTCAAGTGCTCCTGGAGCATTAATTGGCCTAACGCTTGGCAGCACAGTTAGACTAACTGTAGAAAGTTATTATAATTTCATAAATATCAGTAAATTATGGTTAAAAACTTCTTTAGCATTTGCACCTAAATCCCTTTCTGAATCAGAATATTTAGACATTAAAAATCCTACTCGCACTAATCCTTCACGAGCATGGGGCGCAATTGGTTACATTCTAGGCGCAATTGTAAATACACCACTTATTTTGGGCATATTTCTTGCGCGAATTATAATAACTAACGCTGATTCTGCAAAACGCGCATTTGCAAAGCAAGTTAATCCTAAGCTTTCTGAAAAATCACAAATTAAACTTGAAGACGACAACCGCAACAGGCTATTAAAAAGAGCTGGATACCCTGGCTCATTAATCGGACGCATTGTTGGTGGATTAGGTTTAATTAGCATTGAGTCTGCAGTATTTTTTGAATATATATTCAAAAACTCAATCCTAACCTCACTGCATGAAGTAGAAAACCCTTTACTTGATGAAATTGAAACTCCAAATATTGAAGAGCGCTCAAAAATTATGGGGCTTCCAGGAATTTTAGTTGGCGCTGTGATTGGTAGCGTGGGTTTTATAGTAGTTGGTAGTGGACGCGTTATTTTTAATACCCTCCAAACTATTCGTCACGTAACTTTAGACATGGTCAAATTCGTACGTAGCCAAGGCGAAATCCCTGGGGCAAATGAATTCGCTGAACTTAAGCGCCTTAGAAATTTTGATTATTCAGAACTTTCTCAAGATGACGAAGACAGCGACTCTCTCTCAACACCTAAAATGCGCCAAGATACACGCAAAAATGCCCCTTTTTATTTAGGCGTACTTGGTTTACCAATAGGCGGAATAATAGGCTTAGTTGCAGCAGCCACAGTTGGGTTTTTTAGAATTGTCAAAGAAACAGCTGTTCGCACATATAACGAAAGTTTGTATTACGCAAGATTTGCTCTACCAAAAGATAAAAAATACGATATAAATACTCTCCAATCAACACAAAAACCTATCGATAAAATGCTTGGAATATCTGGAAGAGTACTAGGTATTCCTTTCGGCGCTTTTGGATTTGTAGTGCTTGGAACTATTCGTAGCATTTTGGATACCTTTGCAAGTATTGCCGTCACAATTAGAACGATTGCAAATTTACCTCCGGTTAATTATTCAAGCAATCCTATAGATAATAGAAGCACGACTGATAAAATTTTAGGCGGACTTGGATATGTCATTGGTTTGCCAATAGGCTTAGCTTTATATACGTTACGTATTACTGTTAATGTAATATATAATAGCTTGGCAACCGCTAAACGTGATATAAGAAATATCGCTTTATGGACAAACGGTGAAGATATTGACTCTCTCATTCTTGGCATACCGAGATACAGATATTTCGAGAAAAGCAAGAGAACATCTTTTGAACAACATGGATTTGGCCTTCCAGGACATATCATCGGCGCAGCTATAGGCGCTGTCATTGGCGCTATAACTATAAGCTTAAGAATTATTAGACATAATTATAGATCTCTTCTTGTAGCAATCCAAAACACAAGTAATTTAGTATTAAAAAAGAAGGTGTATTTTGCAAATAACCTAAAATACAATGATTATGTTGATACAGTTCAAGTTACTCCAACAAAATTTATATCAATCCCTAAAGTACTCCTAACACCATTAAAATATTTAGCAGGGCTTCCAGGGCTTATTTTAGGCGGTGCATTAGCAACTACTTTTGTTATCGCACCATACTATACTAAAGAGTTTGTCAAAAATAATTACTTATCTTACAAGCACCTATCTAAGTCTCTCATCAATGTAGGGCTTGAAGACTATTATTTTGATGGCGGGGTTGCTGCTGATAAGCGTAAGAATAGAGAAAAAGCAGCCGGATTTTTAGGCTATACATTAGCTCTATTTACCGCAGGTTTAGTGCCGGTTGCTCATAATTTATTAAAACTCGCAAGTTTAGCTGTCTCGGCTGTTACGTTTATACCGATTAGTATATATAAACTAATTTGTATAGGTTTTTTCCCAAGATTTACTGGTCAGGAAACCGATTCTAAGATACAAAAAATAAAAAATCTTTACTCTTCTTTAGAAAAGGGTGAGTATGATGGTACGCGTAAGATGATATATCATGCAGATGGTCGTAAAGGCGCAAAGGATTTCTTACGTAAAGCTATATCACTTAACTTAAACACACCAACTGAAGATATTCTTGCAGCTGAGCTTACAAATGCTCAAGACCCAAGTTTTAATCTTGATGAAGAAATCAATAATATTAAAAACAAACATCGCGGAGCTTTCTTCTTTACCCGAGAAGTTAGAGAACGTCGTGATTTTGAAATTGATGACACAATTACTTGTGCGCAATCGAACATAGAGGCATATATTGATAGAGACGTCTTAAGAAATTATACACCAGACATCAAAGATCGCTCATATAGTAAGTTGTTTTTCCACTCAGCCCCATTGACAGTGGAATTCGACGGCTATGATAGCGATGATAATAATTTCAATTGTAGATAAAATCACGTTGGGCTGTAAAGCCCAACAATATTTGGCTCAAACCCTGAACATGTTGGGCTTTGCAGCCCAACCTATTTTTCCAATATAGATACTACAAAGAATTGGAAATATTTTGACTTTCAGTGCATTCCTTCTGTTTATATTTAATCCCAGCATTTAAACAAAATTCGGCATAATCTTGCTCAAAACTAATATAATCCGCATCAATCCAATCTTCTCTAAGACGCCTAATTTCACTAATTAATTTTTGTGACTTAATATGTAAATCAGACCAACTATAAATTGAGAGAAAAAAAGAATAAACTGGCGATTTATTGGACCATATTTTAAATTCTTCCAACTGTTTTTCAAAATACAATAAAGATTGCTGCCGATAATACTCCAAATTAATATCAGAGCTTTCACAGGCCAGAACCAAATCATTTAAATCACCATCTATTACGCAACTATCAAATATTTCATCCTTAATATTATTAAAGTTCTCATAAGTTCTATACGGTATGGTTTCATTGCTTAAAGTACCCTGAAAAAATAAATGCATATCTTCATCATTACGTAACCTAATAAATACAACTGGTTGCTCTCCCCATGCTTTCATAAATTTTAATGCAATATACTGCTCTAATTGTTGTTTTTGAATTTGATTTAGATGCTTATTACTAAAACGACCAGACCACATTAAAACATCAAGCCTATCCTTATTCTGATAAACCCAACCTGCATCATAAACGGACCCATCATAACAATCTTCAGGTATTGTTAAAGATGGATGCCCATAACGATTTTGCGCGTGAATATAGTTACTCAATGAAATATCTTCTACTCTATCAAAGATAGTCGAACCTCTTGCTTCATTATAAGCATTTTTAATTCCAACAGCTATGACAGCTTTCGCATCAGCTCTTGCTGCCCATATTCGCGATTCACCTATACAAAGTTTTGGTGAGCTTTCTATATCAAAATAAAAAGGATTAATTCCTATTTCATTTTCATAAGTAGCTTTTGGAAAAGACACTATCGGAAAATTTTCATTTTTAATTTTTTTTAACAAATACTTTGCTTCTGGCATTTTAATATTAACGTCCATTATGATTTTAAACGGAGATTATCCTAGAAAACGCCTCTCAAAAAAATATTTTTTCTTAATTAAAAGCTTTATTGTTTAAAATTTTTACTATTTTTGCGCTTTATCCTATACTTAAGATAATCTTATCAAATCCAAAACACATTATGGAGCTTACATTTTCAATTATTATTCCTGCTTATAATAGAGGCTACATAATCTGGGAAACCATCCAAAGTATTCAAAATCAATCTTGGCCTTATTGGGAATTGATTGTAGTAGATGATGGCTCAACTGATGAAACCGTAAAAGTTATCCGCGAGTTTCAATATGATCCACGGATTCATTATTATTATAAAAAAAATGCCGGTTCTTCTTCTGCTAGAAATTTTGGATTAAAAAAATGTACTGGCGAAATTGTAACTTATGTAGATAGCGATGATAAAATTTTTCCAAATTATCTATCATTAGCAAGACAACATTTTTTAGAATTCCCTAAAAAAAGCTTTGCCCTAGCCAACGGCAATTTTAAAATTGAAATTTATGATAACCAAGGTTTTATAGTAAGCTCCGAACAAATAGGATTATGCTATCCCAAAAAACCAAGCATTCAGAATTTTTATGATTGGAAAATGCGAATATTAGGCGGAACAGGATTATTTCACAAAAAAGACTTAGTTGAAAAAAATCACATTGAATGGCAACAAGTATCCCCGGTTGAAGATTTAGAGTTTCTAATGCAGCTAAGCTCCGCTGCCCCCAAAGGATTTTTATATATCTCCCAAGTTTGTTTTGAGTACAAACAAAGATATGGCAAAGATGGAATTTATGCCAATACCGCCTCAAACCATTGGGACGAGGCTATTCAAAAAATTTATGAAATGCATAAAAATGACTTATATATGACGCATCCTACTCTTTATCAGAAAAAATTTGCGCAATACCAAAAAAAATATAATTTAAGTGAAATTAGACATCTTTCCAAACCCGCTGCAGAGAGCAAATTGCAAGGAGGCTCGGAGCGCAGAACCGGAGTATACACGCAAGTATATGAGGATTCGAGCACCGAATCGACGAAGCAATTTGCCTCTGCAGTAGGGTTTGGAAAGATGTCTATTACAAAAAAGTTGAAGCCTGGATGAAAGCATAGCCGTAATCCAGGAATTTATCTTCGAACATCCCGGATTTCATTTTATTTCATCCGGGCTACGCGCTGCCATCAACGCCTGAATAAGCACAGTTTTACCAGTACAATCCAAACAACCTAAAAAATAGTCAATCATACTAACAGCTAAGGTTTACTCTCCTCTAGGTAGTTTATTTAAACGATTAAAAAAATTAATTGATCGATTTCCTAATTTATTTTCCAACCCTAAAATAGCTAACTTAAACGGTTGAAGAGAGTCAATATTACTCTTGCTAGCAAATATAATGTTATTGGACGTGGTTGTTGTTTTATAAATAAATACGTCGGGGAAAAAACCACTTAGTAATTTTAAAAAAGATGGTTCAGGAAGTTCGTGATAATTAATAACAAGCCAGCCTTTTTTGCTCAACACTCGATGACACTGATGGATGAAATTCATCTGCATTTGAAATGGATTCATGCTATAGGCGTTGAACATATCAGCAAAAACGATATCCGTACTCTTATCATCAGCATTTTTTAACCATTGTTTAGCGTCAGAGATCGTTATTGTAATATTCTTGCTGTGTGGCAACCCAAAAAACTCTGAAGCAACTTCATATACACGTTGACGCAATTCCACGGCATGCAAATTACACTTAGGGAAAATAGAGTTAAGACTACGAAGGAGACAACCTCCTCCTAACCCTAAAATAGTGGCGTGCTGCGGTCTAATAAAGGCAAGTACCAACATCATGGCATGCGTGTATTCGTGAACCAATTCAAGCGGGTTTATTAAATCTATACAGCTCTGTATATAAATTGAATCAAAAGATAAACTTCTATAAGGAAAGCGATCGCTGACGAAAATATCACCAAACATATCATTGGTACGAAAGACAATGGTATCGCGAAGAGACTCTCGTCTATGAGTAAAAATATTGTGTTTCGGCAATTACAACCCCAGATTATCAAAAAATAAGCAAATAAAATACAACTCTTTTACGGCCATGATCCTTAGCAACGAGTTTAAACCTCGTCATTCATTAAAATTCAAGATCATTATGAAAGTGTTGATGGTGTTTTTTAGCAAACTCATGTGCGCTAAGTATATCATTTTCTTTAAGTTGTTAATATGGCATCATGGTTTCAGGAAAATTCAGTATCTTCAGCTAAATTGGGATCCCTAATAATTGATAATATTCCTTCTAAAATGGCAGTTGGTGTTGGTGGGCAACCCGGTATGACCAAATCAACAGGAATAATACGGCTTAATGCACCACATGTCGCATAGGTATTGCCAAAGAGTCCACCCGAGCCGCTACAATCACCAATAGCAACCACTAACTTTGGTTCAGGCATGGCTTTGTAAGTCCGTTTTAAAGCTACAATCATATGCTTGGAAACAGGCCCAGTTACGAGCAGCAGATCGGCATGACGTGGGCTTGCAACAAAATGAATTCCAAGCCCTTCAATATTATAAAATGGATTGCTAAGAGCATGTATTTCCAACTCACAAGCATTACATGAGCCAGCATCCACATGTCGTATGGCCAAAGAGCGTCTGAAGGCTTTTAAAATAGATTTTTGGAGCCTTTGATGCTCAACCACACTATCATTATTTTTGAGCGATTGTGTCTCAGTTACTATTCCGGTATTGAAAATTTTCTTGAGTATTTTATACATAAAATGAATTATCCATCATGACCACTGTAACTTAAATTAAATGACTTATTAATGAGAGGAAAATCCGGTACTATATTTCCTAATACAGCATGTTCCAACGCAGGCCAATTTTGCCAAGATGGATCATGGACATGAACCCAATTAAGTTGATTTTTACCTTGTGCGCTAAGCATGATAAGAATTGGGCCGCGCCAGCCCTCTACACAACCCATCCCAACCAGATTAGATATATTAGCGGGTAATTGTTTTTGAATCATACCAGGTTCTATTTGGTCAAGAATAGATTCTATTAAGCTTAACGACTCTTCAATTTCTTGATATCGGATAGCAACACGTGCCGCCACATCACCGGCAATTACAGTTTGTGTATTACATACCAAATGGTTATAGGGCGCATATGGCATATCAACTCGCCAGTCATTATCGATCCCACTCGCACGAGCGACAAGTCCAATCAAACCTAACGATTGAGCTAACGATGGTTCGACAATGCCTGTTGATATAAATCTATCTTGTAGACCCTCATGTTCTTCATAGATTGATTTTAATATGAGAAGCTCCTGGCGAAGAGCATGTATCTCTTGCTGTATTTCACTACAGCCTTCGGCTGATAAATCCATACTAACTCCACCTGGTATAATAAGATCCATTAAATAACGGTGCCCAAATAACTTAAAATTCGTGCGCAACATGAGTTCTTTTATTCTAGAGAATTGATCTTGGCCAAAGTGTAACCCAGCATCATGTCCCAAAGCACCAATGTCACCTAAATGATTCATAATGCGCTCACGTTCTAATAATAAGGCTCGTAGCCATTGCGCGCGTGGCGGCACCGAAAATTGATAAATATTTTCCATGGCCATACTAAAAGACCATGCATAACCAACGGTATTATCACCACTAATGCGCCCTACCATCTTTATTGCTTTTTCAAATGGAACCTGTTTTAAATGTTTGGCTATACCCTTATGTGCGTAGCCAAATCGTTCCTCTAATCGCAAAATACGTTCACCAACGACTTGAAATCTAAAATGTCCAGGTTCAATAATGCCGGCGTGTACGGGCCCGACCGCTATTTCATGCACGCCACTACCGTTGACATGTACAAATGGATAATAGTCCGTGTCTTCTAAAAATTGCGCATCAAGAGGTACTTCACTACGTAATGGAAATACATCCGCAGGCCATGAGCCGTGACGTAACCAAGGTCTATTATCTTCGCTATGGATAGCTTTTATACCCATCAGATCAAATAAGGCACGCTGTAATCGATTCGCAATAGGAAAAATAGTGCTTAAACTAGGATACACTGGATTTTTTGACGCTAATCTGCAATGCACATAAAGGACACTTTTTTTAAAAAATATAAAGACTAAATGTAAGTGAAATGCGTGTGTTAAAGTATGGTTATCTGTGCCCCACATTGTAAGTAATTGGCCATCATTTTCTTTGATTTCCTGCGCAATTTTCAATAACATCTCTATCCGAATAGAGCATTCCCAAGCTGGCCACTCACAAAACATTTTTTTTGGTTTAATCGCTTGAATGGTTGGGTTAAAAACAGTCATATTTAACACCTTATAAATTGTATGATTTGTGCAAACCAATTTCCCAAGGCAACAGGAATAAAAATACCTAAAATCATGATAATTCCGAGATGAAAATACATTGGAAGCAAACTGCATTGCTTAATTTTTGTTATCACCACGCCTTCTGTTTTATCAAAAACCATCTTTTGTACTTGATAACTTATGGCTGCAAAAGAAATTGCTAAACTAATACTTAAAGGAACTACCAGCAACATATTTTCTTTGACCACAGAATAAATAATTAACAGTTCACTAGTAAACAAAGCCGAGGGTGGCATGCCAATTAGAAAAAAACTACAAAGCAATAGCCCCCAGGCCAACCCTGGATTACATTGAATCAACCCTCGAATATTACCCATGATTGGTGAATTACTCACCTGAATGACTTGACCGACACTAAAAAAAGTGGCAGATTTTGCAAGGGCATGCATCGTCATATGGAGTAATCCAGCAAACAAAGCTAGAGGCGTGTTTAAGCCAAAAGCGAGGCAAATCAAGCCAATATGTTCGATAGACGAATACGCAAATAAGCGCTTTATTTCTCGTTGCCTAAGAAGAAAAAGAGCGGCAACAACAATCGTTATCAATCCGAATCCTAATAATAGATGATTAGAAAAATCATTACCTACTACCTTATCTGTAATAAATTTAAAACTCAAAATAGCGTAAAAAGCTAAGTTTAATAACACTCCTGACATCAGTGATAATACGGGCGCCATTCCCTTTTCATAAACATCTGGCAACCAATGGTGCAATGGTACTAAACCTGCTTTCGTACCATAACCAACTAAAATGAAAACAAAGGCAATGCTGACCATTTTTATGGGCATATGGTTGCTCATAGTATATAGGTCGGTCCACAGCAACATATTGTGTGCTGTGGACAATTGTTCAGCTGCGATATAGAACAAAATGGTTCCCAGTAAGGCTTGAGCAAGGCCTAATCCACAAAGAATGAGATATTTCCACGCTGCCTCGAGACTCTGAGGAATGTGATATAAACCTATTAGCAATACAGTGATGAGTGTGGCGCATTCCATCGCCACCCATAAAATCCCCAGATTGTTAGTGGTTAATATCAGTAATGCTGTGAAGAAAAAAAACTGGTATAAACTATAATAAAATCGCAGTTGGCTGAGCAAAACATTACCTATTCCTTGTTCGTTCATGAGAAAATTTTTACTAAAAAAGCTTGTTGTCATACCAATAAAGGTCGTGGTAATTATCAGAAGCGCGCTTAAATGGTCCACATAAAACCATTTGTCTGCAAAAAATAGATTGCCTTTTCGACTATTTTGCACCATCAATGCTAATGCAACCAAGAAGGTTACTATGCTCACGCATATATTGATTTTTACGGATAGTTTATACGAAGTACAAAAACTCAGAAATATAGCAGCTAAGAAGGGTATTGTCAGTAACCAGATAATTAACATAGCTTATTCTTCTCGTAACTGCTCTAAATTAGACACGTCAAGATTTTCAAAATTCTCGCGAATTCGTAAAAAGAAAACACCGAATATAAATAAACCAATGAGCACATCAAAAGCAATGCCTAACTCAACTACAAAAGGTATGCCATAGGTTGAGCTAATGGCCACGAAGAACAAACTGTTTTCTAAGGCCAAAATGCTAATCACTTCTGAAATAATTTTTTGCTTGGTGATAAGCATGAATGTAGAAATCAAAACACTAGCAACAGCGAGGGCCAGTGTGTTGGTTGTGTTTTTCATGACGGAATCACTGAGATCAAAGGCAAATATGACTAAAGCCAGGCCTATCAACAATATAGTAGGTAAGCGTGAAATCGATTCGACCTGGCTTCGCATTCCTAACCGAATGAGCAGTCGATAAAGTATGAGTGGCGTTAGCCAAACCTTCAAAATTAACGTAAGAGCCATGGTAATATAGAATTCAGATTTCCCGGTGAGATGAGCAATAAAAGCGATATTAATACTTAAAACAAACCCTTGTAATGATAATAATCGAATGAGATTGAGCATTTTTCGTTGTGCTAGCATGCTAAAATTGATGAGAAGCATCCATGCTGAAAAGAAGTGAATTAATTGTATGGAAATCTCTGTCATAATTATCCCATTAACGTCAATTGAGTAAGAACAGCGAAAATTGCCAAGATAAATGCGATGGTTAAAAATTCAGGCGCACGAAATAGCCTGAATTTAGCTGCTAAGGTTTCAAATATGGCCAAGCTGCTACTTAGAATGATAAGCTTAAGCACTAATGTTAGAAATGAAATGGGTAAAAGCGTTAATTCATGTTCAGTTACAATGCCCCATGGACAAAACAAAGCAATAGCAATGACAAAATAATTTAATAATTTTAATTGACTAGCCCATTCAATAAGTGCCAGATGACGCCCCGAGTATTCTAAAATCATAGCCTTATGAATCATGGTTAACTCTAAATGAGTAGCAGGATTGTCTACAGGAATCCGTCCATTTTCGGCAAGAAGAACCATAAAAAAAGCTACTGTTGCAAAGACTAAACTTGGACTTGTTGGAGAGTGGCCTGTCAACGCATTAGCGACGATAACCGTTAGAGATGTTGACTGATTAATCAATGCCACATTGAAAAAAATGATTAACAGTGCTGGCTCTGCTAAAAATGCAATAAACATTTCTCTCCGTGCGCCCATGCTACCGAAAGCAGTTCCTATATCCATAGCTGCAAAGGCTAGAAAAATTCGGGCTAGTCCAAATAATCCAATGAGTGCAATCACATCTGCAATGGAAGATAATGCTAAATCGCTGCATAACACCGGAATGATAGCGGCCATTAAACACATGGCTGAAAAATAAATATATGGGACAAGCCTAAATAAAAAAGACGAATTTTTTGCTAAAACTGGTTCTTTTAAAAAAAGCTTATGAAGTTCATTGTAAGGCTGAAATAGCCCCGCACCTTTTTTGTTACTAAGCCAAGCATGGTTTTGAGAAATCCAGCCTTTAATTAAAGGGGCTAGCGCGATGAGCAATGTAATCTGCAAACATTGGAAAAAAAACAAAGAGAGAATCATTGCAGCCCCCACCAAAGCAAACATAGTAAGGTTACAAAACTATAAAGCAAATAATGACTAATTCGACCTTGCTGCAGTTTGCTAATTTTTTTTGCGGAATTTAAAATAAAATGTAAAATAGGGAAATACAATATATGCCAAAATCGATCTTCCGCTCGACCGTCATAATATGGGGTTGTTTCAAGCGCGCTAGGAATGACCAGCTTAATAGATAAGAAGTCAGCAAAAATTCGCTTAATAGGTTGACCAAATCCTTCCGCAGTATCTTGCATTCTGGGTGTTTGAAGTGGGTAGCCACAATCCCATGCAACACTGCGACAATATTGCATGTGATAACGCCACCGAATGATAAGGTAGCTCACTATAATCAAGAAAATTATAGCGCAAAAGAAAGTTAGAGGACTATAGCTTGCTCTTGAAGATTGAGACTGTACTAAGTATAACCAGGAACTTTGATTGGGTGGCAAGTGAATATGATGCCCTAGAAAAGTCGTTGCGACCCGATTTAATTGATTTAACAAAATGAATGGAAAGATACCTAAGATTAAACATCCTAAAGCCAACCATCCTAGTCCGAAACGTTCTAATAAAGCGGCATCATAGGCATGGTTAAGACGATTTTCCCGTGGCTTGCCTAAAAAAATAATACCATAAAACTTAACCATCATGTAAGCGGCAAGCCCAAGTGTAAGCGCAAAACCAGCGGCTGCAACCGGCACAAGTATTTCTTGATAGGGTGCAGGAATGTATGAAAAATATAAAAAACCCTGTAATAACAACCACTCTGAGACAAAGCCGTTAAGTGGAGGAATTCCAGCCATTGCCAACGTTCCAACTAATGAAAATCCAGCAACCCATGGCATGAGTGGTAATAAACCGCCGAGCTTTCCTAAGTTTCGTTCTCCAGTAGCATGCAACACACTTCCTGTGCAAAGAAAAAGCAAACTCTTGAAGATCGAATGATTCATGCAGTGAAACAAGGCAGCAACCAGCGCGAAACCTGCATATATGGGATAATGAGCTTGGTTGAATAATAAAGCCAAACCTATTGCAAGAACCATAATACCTATGTTTTCAATTGATGAGTAAGCCAATAGACGTTTCATATCTACTTGCATGATAGCCAAAATGACCCCAAATAATGCCGTACATAAACCGATAGTTAATACAATCCACCCATAACCGGCGTTAATTGGCTTATTAGAGAGTAAATCAAAAAATACTCTTAACATGCCATACACCGAAGTTTTTAGCATGATTCCGCTCATAATCGCAGCGATAGGTGATGGCGCAGCCGGATAGGCTTCAGGGATCCAAATATGAAGTGGTATTAAGCCAGCTTTAATGCCGAATCCAATAAAAGCCAACATAAAAACCATACCGGTCTGAGTGGAGGATAAAGAGAGGTGTCGCATGTCTTCAAAACTAAAGCTTGCTGATTCGCTGGACATCACACTGAAACATAAAAAAATAGCCATAGCTCCAATGTGAGCCATCAAAATATACAAAAAACCCGCATGACTTGTTTCTGCACATCGTTTGAAGGTGATAATAATCAGGTAAGAGGAAAAGGTCATAAACTCCCATGCCATCATGAAACTATAGGCATCTGCAGATAAGAAAACCCAAACGATGCTAGCGAGAAGTAGATGATAATTAAAAAAAAGCAAACCTTGGATGTTGATGTCAACGCGGTGAAAATAATGACTTGAAAATAAACCGATGCCGATGGAAGAAAAGCTTAGTAATAATATAAAAAACGCAGATAATGGATCCAAGCTAAATTGTATGCACATGGGTGGAATCCCTAGTGGCAATTCAGACACAGACGTTGCATGACTTAAAGATAAAGTACTAACCAACAGCAACCCTAAACTTCCAAGGACCCCAAGAAGATAAAATGGTTGGGCATTACGCAATTTGAAACGCAACAGTAGCCCGCCAATAATTCCAAGTAATAGCCAAAAGATGGTAATACCAATGGCCCAACTCAATGTGGCATTCATCGGAAGAAAAGTCCATTTATCAATTAAACGATAAATGAATCATATACCGATATACGGTTTAAGGCAATATTTCCTAACTGTCTACTATAACTAACGAACTAACAGGCTTGTGTGTTTGTTTTGCATGCCATAAATCCCAATCACGCTGTAAATCTAGCCAAAACTCCGGTTCTGTAGCAAGCGCTTCAGCAAATGCTAGTGCAGAGTCAGCCGTCACGCCTCTACGTTTGTTAACTATCTCGTTGAGTCTTGCATAAGTCCAATCGAGGTGTGTAGAAAATTGCTTTTGAGAAATGTTCCTGGGAAATAAAAATTCATTTAATAAAACTTCTCCAGGGTGAGTTGGAGGTATATTCTTTGGTGGCATTTGAATGGCCCTGCTCTTAAAGGTTGTCATCAATAAAAACCCTCTAAATTTAAATTTGAATAACTATAAATAACATGGTACGCACCAAAACTATATCCTCCAGTGATTGCGATAGGTCCTGTCGTTATCCAAGCATGCGCATCTTGCCCTAAAGGCTTATCACTTTTTTTTGCAAGCCCCACAAATAAAAAATAAGGAATGCCATAATATTGACACCAAAATTTAGCTACCATCGCCTGTGTTAAACACGAAGAATTCCATGGTGTATATTTAACTGTAAGTGCTATTGAACGCCTTATTTGCAAAGCATAATAAATTTGCTCTTTAGATAATATTGTAGAAGCGACTTTCATTGGGTATGAATTCCCAAAATAAGGATGTAATCTTTTATAACTCAAACAGCTAATAGATGCCCGCGCTATTCCACACAAACAAAAATTAATAAAAAACATTAATTTCTGCCGCGTTGATAATTTCAAAAAAGAAACGATTTTCACAAGAATAATACCTCCATGTTCTGCACACTACAAAAAATCAAATACTTAAAATATGCCGTCTCGAAGCTAAAGCTTCTCCTCAGCCCGAACGGAATCAACGTAATTCATTAACTTAATAGCAATGCAGCTCAGGCCTGGATCGATTCTAACATTGGATTGCGCAAATCAGAGCTATATAAGAATCAACAAACACCGCGTCGTATTTCCTCAATCCGCATGGCATTAGTGACTTTGTTACCATGAAAAAATAACTGGAAAGAGCTGTTTTTACATCCCAAAATAGATAATGCCTTAAATCCTTCCTCATCAATAGTATTAAACTCGACATTAAGCTGAATGATATGCTTATTATCAAGTAAAACATTACTTAATTCTATAGCACCAGCATCACCTAACCTGTTGTTTTTAAGATTAATAATTGTAATATTTGGTTGCAATTTTAATGTGTAGTCCATAATTTCCGGTATTTCATTATCTGTTATCTGCATATTAGCTAGATTTAGGATTTTACTATCAACACAATCTTTTATTTTTTGCAGTATATCTTTTCTAATCATGCAATTTTTCCCTAACATTTAACGAATACTCCGTGACTTACTCGTAGAATTATAATCATCCATTTCATTAGCATCCATAACTTTGCATTCATCTTGGTTTTCCAACTTTTTTAAATTCATATCTATATCTAATCGTTGAAATACTATACTAATGCTTCTACTAACGTCATGGAAATTACAACAATCTTTAATGCTCATATTTTGCAAAACTCTTTCTATAAATAAAACGTCACTTTGCATATCGATATAAAAAAAGCTTTCTCCCTCACGATATTTTTTTATTTTTTCCTGAATAATTTCAATTTCAGGCCTATTTTGTTCATATGCTTCTATAGTATTTTCCAAGTCACGCAATTGCTCTAATTTAGCACGTATGGTAAGGTGCTTTGTAAAATAAATATATTCTGTGTTCGCATATTCTCGCGTTTTGCATTTATTTATATCTAAACATAACACGCATAATTCATTAAGTTTTTCAAAAAAATAGTTCTCTATCATTTCAAGATTCATAGAATTAATTAATATATCTAACAAATATTGATGATTTCTAGTAAATTCTGGTAAATTACGATTCCTGATAGCTGTATTAAGCCTTATATTTTCTATTTTTTCTAATAAACTAATAAAACTAATATCTATAAATTGTTGATATTTTTTTAATAAATTTAACAAATTTCCAATTAATTGGTATTCTTGCAGCTGTTTACTTACACCCCTCAGAAGCAAAATAGGTGTAACACACTCCTCACAAAATCTTTCTTTTACCTCTAAGATAAAAGTTTCCATATGTAAATCATTTAAGGACAATTTAAATTTATCTAAAGTGGCTATTTGATTCTTAAAACTATTAACTTGCGCTTCTGAATACGCTTTATTCAGGCGAAACTCAATTTTTTGCTGCCTATTTACTAAAGATGTTTGTAAAATTTCACATTCTATAGGTCGATATTTACATATATCTACTTTAACTGTACCAAAAGAAAAGGGTAACTCTATAATACTTTCTATATCTGCAACCCTAATTTTTCCTTCATGAGGATCATTATGCAAAGCAGGCCCAATGCTATTGCACTCTTGTAATCTAGTACTATTAGATATAACTATATGCGACACTGGTTGTTGTAAAATACTTGCGTCTTGTAATAATAGATTTGTAATATTCTCTATGCCAATGCCTTGATTATGATCTAAACAAATATCAATTACAGTTTTAAATGGTTTTCCTAATGGAGTTAAACATGGTACTACATTATAAAAATCTAGAGTATAAGTCTTATTCTGAATAGATAACAGAGGCAAATCAGAACTATCAATGCTATTGATGCCCAATAATGGGATGGTTCGGCCATTGCTGTTTTGATAGGATACATCAATAGGATTGGGATAATTTTTAACAATATACAATGCCTCACAAGATTTGCCACAAACTATAAAAGGTGTAACGTTAATTAGTCCTTTACCTTGAATATTTATAGCAAATGAACCTAAAATCAAATGGATACCAGCTGGCATTCCTTCAGCTTTTTCAATAAGAATTTCTTGCAATTTTTCAAATTCATTTAAATTTAATGGCTCTTTTGTGTAGAAAAAAAACTCATTGGTACTAAGTCTTGTTATAACTTCTTGCGCATTAACATGCAAACTCGTTTGTGTAAGATGCTCTGAGCAAGCTATATCCATTAAGTTCATTATACAACTGCCTAATCGTAAGCACATTGCCTGGCGTTCTTGATTACTCATTAACTTATAATTGCCCCTTTCCCGATTGGCTTCGCCAGTTGGGAAATGACAACCTTGAGTATGTCTCGCTATTACTGCCAGATCTCTAATCTGAAATGAACTCTCCACGCTGTGACTCTATTTTGGATGATTTGCATTGCAAATATACTAACATATGCGGCTAGATCTGTCAAAATACTGCATGCAATGTGGATTTTTCAATTCAACTTACGCTCAGCCACCTCTATTCATCAGCAAAACATTCTTCACTTCTTCTGCCATCAATGAGTCTTGGTGTAATTGGGAACTATTTTCCAAGTTTAGGATAATACAAGCTTGGATCGCTGGTAACTGAAATATATCATGCAATTGACCACTCTGTAACATAGCTTGATGTGCGTCAAATGCCGCTTGCGTATATGAAATTTCCTTGGTCAATAATCCCAACAACCACTTAGCTGCTTGGAGTTTTTGCGGGATATTTGATACAGCAAAAAAACGTGATAGCTTGCATTCGGTATGTTTATCATCCAAAATATAGCTTAATAGAACATTGTGCGCGTAATGCGTCTCATCATGTTGTAAAGCTGGTTGGTCTTCTGCCAGTATTGCTTTTAATGTTTTTTTAAAATCTTGATTTGTGACGGCCCAACCTATAATACAACAACCAACGTTCCGCAGAATAATTGCCCTATTTATCGCCAGAATAGCTTCGTTTGAAGGATCTAGGCGGCCTAAGATATAGCTCAAATCTGCTTCATCTTTGATGATAGTTTTAAGTTGTTCTCCTAATGCTTGAATAAGCGCAGTTTGGCCAGTACAAACAAAAAACTCTAGAAAATAGCCCAGATGCCCAACATGGTCAATGATGAGTTGCAGTTGTTTTCCTAATGCTTGAATTAGTGCGGTTCGACCGCTAAAATCCAGTATCAGTAAAAGCTCTGTCAACTGCCCGCCATTCTTGATTATAGTTTTAAGTTTTTCTACTAATGTTTTGATAAAGGCAGTGCTATCAACAACACTATAAAACTTATTTGAATAATGTAAAATTTTTTTAAGCTCATCAGTGTTTTTGACTATCTTTTCAAGGTAGTCTTCTAATATGTAAATAAGTGCAATTCGCCCAGTATCACCTAGATACCATAAAACCTCTATCAGATGCGTGCCATTCTTGATTATCGTTTTGAGTTGCTCACCTAATAATCGGATGAGTTCTGTCCTCCTTATAGTATCCATATGCTTTAAAATATATCTCAAATCCATATCATTTTTAATAGTGATTTTAAGTTGTTCACCTAATGCTTGGATGAGAGCTTTTGTCTCCCTATCATTCGCATAACATAATAAAGATTTTAGTTGTTCAATACTACAAAGCGTGGTCACATCCATTTGACCATTGGCATACAGATGGCAACTAACGCGCGATAATATCCCATTACATCGAGATAACATCGTACGGCGCGCCTCTTCCTCAGACCAGCCTTCACGAAAAAATGCCAACAAGTCATCTGCAACCGTTTGATATTGCGGTTCATAATGACTAATACCAAGCAATTGATGGTATAAATTTAGCAATGCATCATTAGTCAGATTATCTAAATTATAACTCTGAAAATTAATTACCAGATTAAACAATTCACTTTCATTTACAAACATATAGACTTACCACCTTTGTTAAATTGATTTAATTATAACAACAAATCAGATCAAAATGTTAGCACTATCGACGAATTTGATTCATAAACTACTGACCAAAATTCAATGATTTTTGGTCCTCCTTGATCTTCCTGACAATTCTGTAGTAGAACACTTTGCAATACGATAAAATCTATTCTTTTAATGTCATTTAAATAAACCCTATTAATCTTATTGGTGCTTCTGTTCCACCAAAA